>JBNLAU010000139.1:0-10271 GCA_050302295.1 Roseibium sp.
GCTACACCGACATGCTGGCGCAGCGCGGCGGAGGCGTCACGGCCCGCAAGGTGGAGAAGCAGGCCGCGGCAAAGAAAGAAAAGCCTTCGTCTTCAAACGGTTCTGACAAGAAACCACAGCAGAAATCAAAACTCTCCTTCACCCAGCAGCACCTTCTGAAGACGCTGCCAGACACAATCGAGAAACTTGAAGCACAGCTTGAAGCACTGCAGGGCGAGATGAACGACCCTAACCTCTTTGCCAAGGACCCTGACAAATTTGCCAAGATCTCCCGGCAAATCACTGATCTAACGGCGGAAAAGGATTCCGCGGAAGAGCAGTGGCTGGAACTGGAGATGCTGAACGAGTGAGGTGTGGCCGTCCCATAGGGACGTCCAATCGACAATGATTTGGCTATTGGAATACTGAGCGAGCGGGGCAACGGAGGGCCGGCGCAGGCCATCTGCGAACTCAGCCGGGCACCTACTGCCGCTCTGGAAGTGATTGGATCCCGGAGCAAGTCCGGGATGACCATGGCTTCTGTTAACCGCTCCCCTCACCTCAGGTCTTTGTAGAACACCGTCGTCGCATCGAGATCGCCGTGGCTGCCCTTGGCATAGTCCGGGATGATGCCGACCTTGACGTAGCCGCAGGTCGGATAGAGGGTTTCGGCCCGGTCGCCGGTGACCGTATCCAGAACCAGAAGCCAGCGGTTCAGAGACAGGGCAAGCCCGTCAACGGCGGTCATCAGTTTGCGGGCGAGGCCCTTGCGGCGGCGGTTCGGGTGTACCATCAGTTTGGCGACTTCCGCCCGGTGACGGCCGTTGTCCTGTGGCGCGAGGGCCAGCATGACGACGCCGGCAATCTCATCACCTTCCTTCGCGATCATCAGAAAGGCCTCCCGGCTTTCCAGCAGCGGCAGGCGGCTTGCCCAGAAGCTTTCCGCCTTGTGCCGAGACAGCGGCAGCACAAAGCCGATGCCGGCTCCGTCCTCGACGCAGGCTTTCAGAAGCCGGCCGAGTTCAGGGACAGCATTGCGAACCTCTTCCGGCGAGAGATAAAAAACGGGTGGCTCAGGCGTGAAGTCTTCAACCCTGTTGGCAAGAGTGCCGGCGGCATGGTTGGAGGAGGTCATGATGTGATCACCGTCAGGAGATAACGGGCCGGATCAGGCCCCGGCGCGTGATAGGCATTGGGTGCGTTCAGACGGAAGCGCAGGCAATCGCCCGGCGCCAGCTCGTGGCGTTCATCGCCTATGGTCATCACCAGCGCGCCTTCCAGCAGCACCAGATGGTGTTCCAGATCCGGCAGCGGCGGCACAGAGTAGGAGATGGTTTCGCCTGCAGGCAGCACACCTTCCACGACACTTCCCCGGAAACCGCTTGCAACAGGCGATACGCTGCGCCGCTGAAAACCCGTTTCCGGGTCCTGCCAGACCGGTTGATCTTCCCGGGGCACCTTTGCATCAAGAGATGGCGCTCCGAAGCCGAATATCTCGGCCATGGAAAGTTCGAAGGCTCGGGCGAGCTGGCCGAGCGCAACAGCCGTCGGGCTGGTGTCGCTGCGCTCGATCCGCGACAGGGTGGCCCGGCTGACACCGGACCTTTCCGCAAGCTCGTCCAGTGACCAGTTGCGTGCCCTGCGCAGTTCGGTCAGTCGCCGGGCGAGGTTTTGTTCAAGATCCGACATGCACAGTTTCCCATATTTGAGACTTATCTCATAAATGGGAAATCGCATCCTGCCAAGCTCAAAGAATGGGCAGCTTACACCTTCGAGAACACCGCGCTGGCGTTGACACCGCCGAAGCCGAAGCCGTTGGTGAGGACGTGGCTGACCTCGCGGGTGATGGCTTTGCCGGGGATCATCTCGAAGCCGGCCATCGCCTCGTCTGGGGCTTCCAGGTTGCGCGACGGCGGCAGGAGGCCGGTCATCAGCGCCTTGACGCAGGCAATGGCCTCCACGGCACCGGCGGCGCCGAGCAGATGCCCGAACATGGATTTGGACGAGGAGACCGCCAGGTCTTTGCCCCTGTTGGCGAACAGCGTCGTCAGCGCGGCGACTTCCGAGGCGTCCCCGACCGGTGTCGAGGTGGAATGTGCGTTGACGTAGCCGATGTCGGCCGGCGACAGGTTGGCTGACGCGAGCGCCTGGCGCATGGCCCGCAAACCGCCCTCGCCGTCCGGAGGACCGGCGGTCACGTGATAGGCGTCGGCGCTGGTGCCGTAGCCGGTCAGCTCGACCAGGATGTCCGCGCCGCGGGCCTTTGCATGTTCGAGCTCTTCCAGAACCAGAATCCCGGACCCTTCGCCCATGATGAATCCGTCGCGGTCCTGGTCGAAGGGGCGGGAGGCGTGGGCCGGGTCGTCGTTGCGCTTGGAGGACATGGCCTTAGCCGCACAGAAGCCTGCATAGGACACCTTGTCGATACAGGCTTCGGCGCCGCCGGCCACCATGACGTCAGCCTCGCCGCAGCGGATCAGCCGGGCGGCATCGCCGAGTGCCTGCAGGCTGGCGGCGCAGGCGGTCACCGGCGCGCCGATCGGCCCCTTGAGGCCATGGCGGATGGACACCTGTCCGGCCGCGAGATTTGCCAGGAAGGACGGAACCAGGAAGGGGGATGCCCGGCGCGGACCTTTTTCATCCACCAGCCGCGTGCCCGCCGTCATCGCCGGAAAGCCGCCGACGCCCGTTCCGATGATCGTGCCGGTGCGTTCCTTGTCCCGGTCGGACTTCGGAGCCCAGCCGGCGTTTTCCAGGGCCTCCTGCGCCGCGCCCATGGCGAAGTGGATGAACCGGTCGGAGCGGCGCTGCTCGCGCGGGTCCATCACCGCATCGATATCAAAGCCGTGTTCGTCTTCGGCTTTGGACGGAACCTCGCCGGCGATCTGGCAGGCAAGCTCGCTCGCGTCGAAATGAGTGATCCGGCGGATACCGTTTTTTCCGTCCGTCGCCCGCTTCCAGAAAGTGTCCAGACCTGTTCCAAGGGGCGAAACAATGCCCAGTCCCGTCACCACCACACGCCGCATATCGTACCTCATCAAGTTGTTGCCCGGCCTTGCGCACTCCACAGGCCGGGACTGTCGAAACAGATTGCCGTTCTCTTGAGAACTTGATTCAACTCCTGCCCATCACAGTTTTGAAAGCTGCTTCAAGGCATTGATTGTCTTCAGGAACTCGCCGTCGTCACCCAGATGGCGCATCACGTCCTGTTGCGCCTGGCGCCAGAGGGGCAGTGCCTGGCCCAACAGGCGATCGCCTTCGCCGCTCAGCCGATAGCGCTTGCCTCGCCCCTCCTCGGCCAACTCCGAAGTCACAAGCCCCTTGCGCTCGAGAAGCGCAAGATTGCGTACCAACGTTGTCCGCTCCATGGATAATCTATCCGCAAGTTCGCCTGTGGATTGCCGACGGGCCTGGCGGACCGCCACCAGAACGGAAAACTGACCGGCGGTCATGCCGACCTGACGGGCCAGACGGTCATAATGACGGCTCACGGCCCGCGCTGCCTTGCGGGCATTGTCCAGAACGCAGAGCGAAAAGTCGTCCTCTTCCATGGCCTCAATGTGTGCATATACACACTTGTTGTCAAGCCGATCCGCAAATCGTCTGGCCGCACGGGATTTGTCATCAGGATATTGCGCTTACGCGCGAAGGAGTTACCGTGTCCGGAGAAGCACTTCAACCGGAGCGTGAGGAAATCGACATGACAGATGCGGTTCAGGCTGTAGAAGACATGAAAAGGAAGATCCAGGATAACTGGGGCTGGTTTCTGGCGCTTGGAATTGCGCTGGTGATCGGGGGTGTGATTCTGATCGGCGCGCCATTGGCCACGTCCATTGCCGTCACCATTCTGATTGCCGCGGTGCTCTTCGTTGGCGGCCTGGTGCAGATCTACAATGCCTTCAAGACGCACGGCACCGCCAGTTTCCTCTGGAACCTGATCACGGGCGTCATCGCGGTGATCGGCGCGATTGTCATCTATGTGAACCCGCTGGCCGGAACCTTCGCCCTCACGCTGGTGATCGCGGCGATCTTTACCGCGCAAGGGGTCAGCCAGATCCTGCTCGCCTTCAAGCTGAAGCCGCACGACGGCTGGGTCTGGGTTCTGATCGCAGGCGTCGTCTCGCTGGCCGCGGGCATCTTGATCTGGCTGGAGCTGCCCTCTTCCGCCGCCTGGGCGCTGGGGCTGATCGCGGGCATTTCCGTCCTGATCAACGGCTGGAGCTACATTGCCATCGCGCTGGCCGCCAAGGCCTCCCGAGGGTGACGGTTATAATACCACCCGGCATTAGTTATGACCCATCAGATGAGTCACAACTAATGCCGGGTGGTATAAGACATAACGGTTGAGATCAGGCGCTGAATATCAGCGTCTTTTCTTCCTCCGAAAGCGCTTTCCACGCCCCCTCTTCCAGCCCCTCCAGGCCAAGCGCACCGATGCGGCTGCGGTTGAGCTCTGCTACGTGATTGCCGGTGGCGGCAAACATGCGGCGGACCTGATGATAGCGGCCTTCGTGCAAAGTCAGCCGGGCATGGGTGCTGTCGAAGACCTCAAGCGCGGCTGGTTTCAGCGGTTTTTCCTCGCTCTCCAGCAGCATTTCACCGGAAGCGAACAAGCCGGGTTCATCGCCTTTCAAAGGGCGCTCCAGCGTGACGTCATACACTTTGGGAACATCTGCCTTGGGCGAAATCACCTTGTGCAGAAAGGTGCCGTCGTCGGTGAACAGCAGCGCGCCCGAGGTTTCCTTGTCGAGCCGGCCGATGGAGGACAGCGCGGGCTTGCGCATGCGGAACCTGTCCGGCAGGAGATCGTAGACCAGCCGGCCCTGATCCTTGGTGGAACAGGTGTAGCCGACGGGCTTGTTCATCAGAAGCACCACACCCTGCGCCGGGTCGAGCGGTTCATCGTCAAAGAGAATGTCCTCATGCGCGGTTTTGCTGTCGGCTTTCAGGCGCGCGCCGTTGCGGTCGGTCACCCAGCCGTTACGGATGGCTGTCTGCATTTCCTTGCGGCTGCCGTAGCCCAGGTTGGCGAGAAGCTTTACCAGGCGCATATCACCGCCCTCCCTTGGCTTTCACGGCCCTGATGACCTTGTAGCCGCCCTCGTCGGCAAGCTGGTTCACATTGGCAAAAACATCGGCCAGCGTCCGCTCGTAAGGCAAATGGCGGTTGGCGACCATGAAGAATTCCCCCCCCGGCCGCAGGCCCTGAGCGGCGGCGCGGATGAAGCCCTGCCCGACATCGGCCCGGTCGGACTTGCCGGCCTGGTGGAAAGGCGGATTGGAGACGATGAAATCATAGGGCCCCTCGATGCCCTTGGTGACATCGGACCAGATGCCCTGCATCGTTCTTTTGCCCCTGAATGCGGAGAGATTTTCTTCCGCCAGATCCAGCGCGCGCTTTTCCGCCTCGTAAAGATCCATTGAGGAGACCTTCGGCGCTCTTTCAAAAACGGACCTTGTCAGATAGCCGAAACCGGCGCCGAGGTCGGCACCGCGTCCCTTCAAGGTTTCCGGCAGGAGCCCGGCCAGCAGTTTGGAAGCCGGGTCGATGCGATCCCAGGCGAAGATCCCCGGGCGGCTGACGTATTCCCCGTCCAGAACAGGCCTCGGCGCGTCGAGCTGGGACCAGTCTTTCAGAAGAGCCTGGTTCAAGCCTTCGGCCCCGACCTCGCCCCAGATGGCGCGGCACTTGTGTTTCGTCAGCTTGTCAGTGCTGCCGAGCAGCTCCGTCAGATCGCCTTCCAGGGTTTTGGCGCCCTCCGTGTTGGGCGCACAGACGAGGATGATGGCGCCGGGCCGGGCCCTGGATACCGCGCGGGCAAGTTGCGCCCGCGCCTCCTGACGCTGACGGCCCGGGAGAACCAGAACGGCATCGAAGCCCGCTTCCTCCGTCTCCGCCTCCACTTTGAAACCGGCCTTCTGCAACGCATCCCGGTCGGGAGCAAAACTCTGTTCGCACAGGACGTCAAACGCCTTCAAGTCCGCGATCGGCCGCCCGGCGCGGGCGCGTAGGAACAGCACCCTTGCATCTTCGGCAAACTCGACGGCCCCTGTTTCAAGGGGCAAAAGCAGCGTTTCGAGCGCGGGATCGGACATGTGAAACCTTTGACGGAGTAAGAGGTTCAGCGCTCATACCTGCAAGACAGGCTTTCGTCAAAAGGTGGCGTCCGACCGGAAGGCTTTTCCGTCGACAAGCAGCGTCAGAGGAAGCGACCGCCCGTCGTCGGCTACGGAGACTTCCAGCAACACTCGGCTCGTATCGAGCTCTTCAATGACCTTGCCTTCGCCTTCAGGCAGGAAAAATGCATCGATACCGTAGTCGATGAGGATCCTGTCCGACGACACCAGCCGAACGGTCCCGGCGATGGCCAGCCGGCCCACGTCCTCACGCGCCTTTGCCACGGCAACAGGTTTTGCCGGTTGCTTGTCCTGTGCGGCAAGTTCAACAAAAACCTGGTCTCCAACAGAGATCTCGTCGCCACCCCTGATGTCTTTCGGCAAACGGTTGATGGCAAGATTGATCACAACATAGTCGCCCCGCAGAAGGTCCCTCGGGTCAACGGGCACCAGTTCCAGCGGCACGACCTTGCCGTTCCACTGGACGTCGAGCCGGTCGGTGAGCGGGAGGGCGATCAGGATAAGCTGCAAAAGGGCAACAAGCCCCCATCGCAGGTAAGCCCCGCCGATCCCGGGATTTGAAGATGTCTTCATCGTGCCGGCTGTATCGCTCATGAGGAGGCCTCCGCGATTTCCGAGCCTGCCTTGCCGCCGGGCCGCCCCCGCCTGAACAGCCGCGCAAGCCAAAGCGCCATGGCCAGCAACAGCACGCCTGCAACGAGGAAGAACAGCGACTGACCAAGCAGCGAGCCGATGGTGACTTCAAGCAGCCAGAGCGCCACCGCCGTCAAAGCAAGATAGGCGCACAGCATCCAGAACCGGTTGTTGTACCAGGTTCCGAGCGCGCACAATCCGATGAGCGCCGCGAGGCTGAATGCTGACAGCACCAGAATATTCGGCGTGATCACCGGGGTCAGGAGCGTCAGGATGGCAAAGCCGACGGCTGCAAACAGCGCCCGGGTCTTCGCCGTCTTGAACGAGAGCAAAAGACCGGCAACAAAGAAGGCAAACGCCAGGGCCAGCGGCAGGAGCGCCGGCAGGGCCAGAAGCCCTTTCATGGACAGATCGCCGTAGAATTCCGGAACGACGACCAGGCCCAGAACGATCAGGCCGCACAGAACCAGCATGCCGGCATCCTGAAGCGAACGGGTCATCAGCCAATAACCGTGACTGCGCGGCGGACGGTCGCTTGACCACTTCACAAACAGGTCCGCCACAGGGTCGAGCTGGATCATCAGCGCGGCCAGCCCCCCTCCCCCTGCGAGCGCCATTGCAATCACAGGACCATCGCCGCCCCTCAGGAGATCCGCCGTTTCGCCGAACCATCGTCCGTAGGTGACCCATAGCAGCGCGATTGCCGCCCAACGGGACAGGCGGGCTGGATGAACGAGTGGATGGGCAAAAACAGCGGCCAGAAAAGCCAGTCCAATGAACGTCGCGGACAAGGACGGCCCGGCGAAGCTTTCGCGCATGATCTGCCAGGTGATGGCGGCGACAGTGGCAGCGACAAGGGATGTTTTCGACCCGGTGGCCCAGGCCGCCGCCAGCGCACCCAGACACACCAGAAACGCTCCGCCCGCCCAGTCGGACGGGAAATGGAACATCTGTCCGACCAGGGCCATTCCGCCGACAAAGACCAGCGTGGCGAAACCGGTTGCCAGATCGGCAATGCCCTTGCGGCCTTTCCCGGCAGCCAGGGCCGCCAAGCCATTGCTGGCGACCACCAGAACGGCAATTCCCGCAAGCTTCACCGATTTGGGGATCAGTTCCCAGTTGGCGGCAATGAAGGCGAAAACGGCCAGCGCAACGCAAATCATGCCGATCCCCGCCAGCGCCATCGGCAGACGCGAACGGCCGTCGTCGCGGTCCTGTTCCTTCAGGATTGCCGCCGCACCACCCGAGCTGACCCAGCCCTTTGCGACCCAGTCTTCCAGGTCGTCTTTCAAGCGCTTTTTATAAGCCCAGTCGAACATGCAGCGTCGCCATTCAATGATTTCCGATTTCTACCGTACTGGACCGCATAAAACCTGAACACCTTTAATTGCCACCGGCCCGCCCGGATCGTTCGTGCCGCAAGAGGCCGACCGCCTATCCATTCAGCCCGGACCCCGCATTACGCACGTAGTGATTGCACGGAAAAAAGCAAGCAATGAGAAGTTCGTCCTGCCTGCAAATTTTTTTCATTCGCGGCCCTGGCGGGGCTTGTCGTGCCTCCTGATCTTGGTATCTTGCTGTACGCAATTGTCACGCGGCGCGGAAGTGTCGGCAGGCATGTCGCGGTTATTTTCCGGGCATTTTCATACGATCCGGAATTCGAAATACCGTTCAGTTCAGAGCCTAACTCCAATAAAAATCCAGGGGGGCTCTGTGGGGCGTCCGAGAGGCCCGGACGCCCCTATTTATTCGGCCATCTCTTTACCGCCCGGCACAAAAAAGACGCCCCGGATTGCTCCGGAGCGTCATTGTCATCTGTTTTGCGGAACCCGATCAGGCCAGATCGAACCGATCCGCGTTCATCACTTTGGTCCAGGAAGCAACGAAGTCCTTGACGAACTTCTGCTGGTTGTCGTCCTGGGCATAGACCTCGGCATAGGCACGCAGGATCGAGTTGGAGCCGAACACCAGATCGGCGCTTGTCGCAGTCCATTTCAGCGTGTTCAGCTTGCGGTCGCGGATTTCATAGGTGCCATCCGAAACGGGATGCCAGCTGTTTGCCATGTCCGTCAGATTGACGAAGAAATCCGTGGTGAGCGCGCCCTCGCGATCGGTGAAGACGCCATGCCTGGTGCCACCATGGTTGGTACCGAGCACGCGCATACCGCCGACCAGAACCGTCATTTCCTGAGCGGTCAGGCCCAGAAGCTGCGCCCGGTCGAGCATCATCTCTTCAGCGCTGACGGCATATTTTTCCTTCTGCCAGTTGCGGAAGCCATCGGCAAGCGGTTCCAGAACGTCGAAGGAATCCGCATCGGTCTGTGCTTCCGTCGCATCACCCCGGCCCGGGGCGAAGGGAACGGCGACGTCAAAACCGGCGGCCTTGATCGCCTGCTCCACACCGACATTGCCGGCCAGAACGATCACATCGGCCAGGGATGCCCCGGTTTCCGACGCAATCGGCTCTAGCTTGGACAGAACCCTGTCCAGACGCTCGGGCTCATTGCCTTCCCAGTCCTTTTGCGGGGTCAGACGAATGCGCGCACCGTTCGCGCCGCCGCGCTTGTCGGACCCACGGAACGTGCGGGCACTGTCCCAGGCCGTTGCGATCATCTCGGAAGCGGCGAGACCGCTGGCGGCGATTTTAGCTTTCACGGCATCAACGTCATAGGACGTGGAACCGGCCGGAATCGGGTCCTGCCAGATCAGGTCCTCAGCCGGAACGTCCGGACCGATGTAGTTGGGACGCGGGCCCATGTCGCGGTGGGTCAGCTTGAACCAGGCGCGGGCAAACGTATCGCGGAAATAGGCTTCGTCAGCCATGAATTTCCGGCAGATCTCGTTGTAGACCGGGTCCATCTTCATGCCCATGTCGGCGTCGGTCATGATCGGATTGCGGCGGATCGACGGGTCGGTCGGGTCAACCGGCTTTTCGTCTTCCGGCATGTCCACCGGCTCCCACTGCCATGCGCCGGCCGGCGATTTGCGCAGCTCCCACTCGTGATTGAACAGGTAGTCGAAATAGCCCATGTCGAACTTGATCGGCTCTTTCGTCCATGCGCCTTCGATACCGGAGGTAAAGGCATTGGTGGCCTTGCCTTCCAGGCCCGGATTGGACCAGCCAAGGCCCTGTTCCTCAACGCCGGCGGCTTCCGGCTCGACGCCGATATTGTCGATTGCTCCACGGCCATGCGCCTTGCCGACCGTGTGACCACCGCATGTCAGCGCCGCGGTTTCCTCGTCGTTCATTGCCATGCGGGCAAAGGTCTCGCGCACGAGAGACGCTGTCTTGACCGGATCAGGTTTGCCGTCCACCCCTTCAGGGTTGACGTAGATCAGCCCCATGTGCACTGCGGCCAGCGGATTTTCCAGGGAAGACGCGTCATCGGTGCTCTCGAAACGGTTCTCCGCCGGCGCCAGCCACTCTTTCTCGGAGCCCCAGTAGACATCGGTCTCCGGTCCCCAGATGTCTTCGCGGCCGAAGCCGAAGCCGAAGGTTTTGAAGCCCATGGACTCATAAG
>JBNLAU010000140.1:0-15905 GCA_050302295.1 Roseibium sp.
TGTCCTGCCACGCGCGTACCGCGATTGAGGTCAGCCAGGCGCCGATGGTCTCCATCACCCACTTCATGAACCGGGAAAACCAGTTCCTGGCCTCGGTTACGCCGCGCCGATATTTCTGCAACCAGTGCCACATTCCGCAAACGGATGCCCGGCCGCTGGTGGAGAATGAATTCGTCGACGTGGATGCCGTTATTGAATACATGAAATCAAAAGAGGAGGCCAACTGATGCTGGCCCTCCTGAAAAGGCTCTGGACCACCATCCGCCGGCCGAGTGTTCACTACTCGCTCGGGTTCCTGACCCTTGGCGGTTTTGTGATGGGTATCATCTTCTGGGGTGGCTTCAATACCGCCCTGGAATTGACCAACACAGAAAAGTTCTGCACCGGTTGTCACGAAATGCGCGACAACGTGTTTGCGGAACTGAAATCCACCATTCATTACTCCAACCGCTCCGGTGTCAGGGCCACCTGCCCGGATTGCCACGTGCCGCATGAGTGGACCCACAAGATCGCCCGCAAGATGCAGGCGTCGAAGGAAGTCTGGGGCAAGATCTTCGGCACGATCAACACGAGGCAAAAATTCCTCGATCACCGGCTGGAACTGGCACAGCACGAATGGGCTCGCCTGAAGGCCAACAACTCATTGGAGTGCCGCAACTGCCACTCTTCGGGTTCCATGGACATAACCCGCCAGAGCGCGCGGGCTGCGGAGGCTCACGAACGGTTCCTGTTTTCCGGCGAAAAAACCTGCATCGACTGCCACAAGGGCATCGCGCACGAACTGCCCGACACTTCGCAGTCGACGTGGATACAGGAAAACCAGAGCGACATGCTGGAAAAGGCCACTGCCTTCCTGGCCAAGCGGCAAAAGGATACCAACTGATTTCACCGGCAGCTGTCCGGAGAAACTGAAAAGGCTGGCCAATCGGCCAGCCTTTTCGATTCAGGCCATCGTGATGTAACTGCGCATCTGCTCGGCCTCGAGCTCGACCTGCGCAATTTTGAACTTCACCACATCACCGATGGAAATCAGGCCTGCGAGCTTGCCGTCCTTGACGACGGGCATATGCCGGAACCGGCCCTGGGTCATACTCGCCATGACTTCATTGACGCTGCTCGCTTCCGAACAGGTGACAACGTCCTTGGTCATGACGCCTGACACGGGTGTATTGAGCGCCGACGCCCCTCTGGTCCCGACGATCCGGACAATGTCGCGTTCTGAAACAATACCTTCGATATCGCCGGCGCTGTTACAGACAACCACGGCACCAATCTTGTTCTTTGCCAGGGTTTCACAAATTTCGCTCAGCAGCACATCGCTTCGCGCTGTAATCGTATCGTGGCCTTTCCCACTCAGGATTGCGGCAACGGTCATTTAAGAACACCTCCCATGGCATCAGGTCCCCGTGACATCCGGGATAGCGATATCATGGCAAAAAAATCAGGCGACGCAAACCGTTGTCGTGACTTTACGGCTCAGGAAAGACGTCGCCGCGGCACCGGATCGAAAATCGGGAACAGAGCGAGACCGGCAATAAATCCCCCGATATGGGCTTGCCAGGCGACGCTGGAAGGCTGTCCGGCAATCGGGCCGCTCATGATGCCGAAGAAAAGGTTCAAACCGAACCAGACCGCCACAAACACCAGAACCTGTTGATTTCTGAAGCATTCGGACAAAGGCTGAGCGGGCACGAAATAGGCGCCCTGATCGGACCGGCGGAATGCGCCGAGCGGACCGCCAAGTTCAAATACGAAGCGGATCGCGGCCGCCATCTGGCCTGAGACGGCAGCGGATGCACCGATCATCGGCGCCCCTTCCCCCCAATGGGTGGCAAGATGCGCGAACGCGCCACCGACGGAGCAAATGGCGGAAAAGACAAGAAACCGGACCGCGCCGAACCGGCGGGCCACGGCGCTGCCGAAAATCGCCATCCAGAGCAGATTGAAGATGATATGCATGGCACTGCCATGCAGCAGGGCATAAGTGACAAAACTCCAGATGCTGGATCCCATGTCCAGGGCCGACAGACTGCCCAGAGCCGTATATTTGACCGGCCAGAACGCAAACAGATAGATGGTCCAGTTTTCCCAGGGCACGGGCAACAGGAACGCGCGGACGATGTGGATGGCGATCATCGCCCCCGACAGCCAGATGATAATATCGGGCAGATTGAGTGCCGGAGGCTCGGAAGGACGACGGCGGTCCTGTTCCTTTTCAGCCTGCTCGCGACGCGCACGTTCTTCGTCAAACCGATATACGTTCATGAACCAACAGCCTTTCCACGCCCCTTCTAGAGTATGGCCCGATAAATATGAACCGCTTGATGGCGTCAAGCAGTCCCGCCAGCATGGCATGTTTCATGCGCCGGCGCACATGACAGCCTGCCTTCGCTCACCACGGTGAGCGTCAGCCGAAAGCCCCCGCTGCTCGCTGACAGCGTTTAACAAAAAAAAGCGCCGGCCATCATGAGCGATGACCAGCGCTTTGCAATGCCCCGCATAAGTCGGTCGCGTCCCCACGACGCCCCCTCAAGGACACATGTTCACCTGACCGGCGCTTGTATTCCAAGACAGCTCTTGATGGCTGGTCCTCTTCGGTCCGCAGCCTGATCAGCAACAACGGGTTCCTCCCTCCCGCCGTCAATGTGAACCAAGTGTTAAGCTGCCCACACGCCCCCCTCAAAACAAGCTTTACCCAAAATTAACCTTAATACACGGCAGGATTTCTGTCGTCATGGCATCGTAAATGCTTATAATCTACCGCGAAACGCCCAGTGCAGCCGCAACTCGCGAGAGTTGGCACGCCCCCTGCTTTGTAAAGGTCAAACAAACACAGGGAAGAACAAACGTCCCGTTTTGAAACAAGAACTGTCTTGAGACGAAACACCGGGACGTAATTTTGCAAAGAGGCGATACCAGATGAAACACGGCGTGACGCAAACTCTTTATTCATACTGGGACAACCTTCGCGGCGCGCGCCCTGCACCGAACCGCAGCGAAGTCGATCCCGGCGAGATCCGTGGCCTGTTGGGCGACACTTTCATTCTCGAGACGAACGGACCGCAGGACGTCCGTTACCGTCTCGCCGGCACTCGGCTATGCTCGGCCCACTGCCGCGAACTGAAAGGCCGCAATTTCCTGCGGGGCTGGAGCGACAAGGATCGCGAAGCCCTGGAGAGCCTGATTGCCGCCATTACCGAAGATGCCGCGGCTGCGGTTATCGGCATTAACGGTCACACGGAACGCGACCAGATCCTGCAGATGGAAATGCTGCTGGTTCCGCTGAACGTTCCGGGCGAAGGCCGTATCCGCATTCTGGGCAGCTGCACGCCGATGGAAAAACCCTACTGGATCGGCCTGCATCCCATCCTGAAACAGTCCGTCAGCAGTCTGCGCCTGGTCTGGCCCGACGAGCGGCCGTATTTCGTGGATACACGCCAGAGCGTAAACCCGATTGTGCCGCGCTTTACTGCGGAAGGCATGTCGATGCCCACCCCGCCTCTGCCGAAAGGCGCCGAGCGGAAAGTCGGTCACCTGACCGTTTATTCCGGCGGCAAACCCTAAGACCGCACATCACACGCAGACCGGCCAATCCGGCGCCGGTCTGCGCAGCTCACCTCCCGGTCGGTAATTAGACAAATCGACTGATTCTCCCGCCCCAGTTTTCGTCCGTTGCTGCGCCCGCTGGAGTGCCCAAACAAAGGGCAATTTTCCGAGATTTCGCATCTCTCGCCCGTTCATTTTCCCCCGCCACGCCAATTCAGCTTGATAAATCAATCCAGCTACTGCTCCTGAGCGCGGAAGAGGCTGGACTCTTACACATCATTAACCTCAACTGCCTAAAGTAATCCCAGATACGTCTGAAGAATCACATCCCTGTGGAGGAAGTGTGATTTCCGCATGATTTTGGATAGAGCAGGCATGAGCGCCGGATTGGCTACAGCACCAGAAGGAAGCAAATCGCTTCAAGTCACTGATCGCCGGCGACATCAACGAGTCCAGGTTAATATTCTGGGCCGCTTCATGCTTGAAGACCGCCGTGAATATCCTTGCCAGGTAATCGACATGTCTCCTGGCGGCATGGCGATGATAACCCCGGTGACCGGCCGCGTCGGCGAACGTGTCATAGCCTACCTCGATCATCTCAGCCGCGTGGAAGGCACGATCTCCCGCCTGATAGACGGCGGCTTTGCGGTTGAGCTGAGTAACACTGCCCGCAAGCGGGACAAGATTGCCAATGTGCTGACCTGGCTTGCCAATCGGGACGAACTCAACCTGCCGGAGGACCGCCGGCACGATCGCTTCGTCCCGAAAAACCCGATCACCAAGATGATCCTGCCAGACGGTTCCACGCATGCCTGCCGAATTGTGGACGTGTCCCTGTCCGGCGCAGCACTCGCCACGGACATCGTACCGGAACCGGGCGACAGCATCACACTTGGCAAGATGCGTGCCCGGGTGATACGCCGCATCGAAGGTGGTATTGCTGTTGAGTTCGCTCCCGTTCAGAGCCGCGAACTTCTCGAACAGCATATTTCGGCGTCTACCGACGACTGATCCCGGCACCGCTTTTTCACTTTGAATCACCATTGCTCCCACCGCATCCTCCTGACCGGAGGCACGCGGCGGCGGCAAGGCGCGTTGCGCAGGGCGGGCCTGGGTTGGCATTCAAGCAACGCTACGCAGCCCCAGCGGGCTGGAACAGTGCCATCAGATGAGTTCCCATTTGTTGTGGTTGGCATAATCTGAAAATCCCGCCCAATTTCGGCGCAGGCTGAACGGCTATCAAACCCGCGAGGCCGCCCGACGAGACACGCCTTGGGCGGATTTCGAATACCAATGGCCTCTCCCGGCCGTCGTTTTTTTCAAATAATTCAAATTTGTTTCTGGTGAATTCGGGGGCGCTTTGGGCGGGTTTTGCCTGACAATCCCCCCACCAGCTTTCGTCACCCGCCACACTCATCCCCACCCAATAGTGGCAAAACGTCTTTTCTTACAATGAGTTCTGGAGTTTACGTACAATTTTAATAAAATTTTCCTCAAGTATTACTCAAATACAATTCAAACAATAATCAAAACAACTTCAAATAACATTTAAATATTCTTAGTGTTTTACTTTGGAGATTTTCTCGAAGTAAAAAGCAGTGAGTCATTGTTGCGTCAGCCTTGGGGAGGGCGTAACGATGAAACTACTTAAGAAAACCATATTCGCTTGCTCATTGATGATGGCTGCATTTTCCGTGGGAACTGCAGCGCAGGCCGAACCCGGCCGCTTCATGATCATGAAAACAGCCGTCAAGGCACCCATCGGACACAAACAGTTCTGCCGGGATAACAAGTGGGCCTGCCCGCGTGAACGGTATGATCCCGTTGTCGTCCGGTTGAGCGAGGCTCTTTGGGAGCAATTGATTGCGGTCAATACAGATGTCAACCGCAGGATCCGGCCAATGACCGACGACGATCTCTTCGGCGTTGAAGAACACTGGTCCTATCCGGTCAACGGTTATGGCGACTGTGAAGAATATGTTCTGGAAAAGCAGCGTATCCTGACTGAAGCCGGATGGCCCAAAAGCGCCCTTCTGATCACGGTCGCCAAGGATGTCCAGAATTCAGGGCATGCGGTGCTGACAGTGCGCACGGATCATGGCGATATGATCCTCGACAACCAGGTTGAGGCTGTGCTGCCCTGGTACTCAACCCCGTATCGCTACATCAAACGCCAGTCCGCCAGCTCTCCCGTGCTGTGGACCGGTATCGCGGACACGCGCGTCACCACGGTCAGCAGCGTGTCGCAATAATCGAGATTGGGATTGGTACGGCACTTACTGCCGTACCCATAGGACGATCCGGTCGCGTCCCCACCCTCCCCATCCCTACCACGACCGGATCCAGGGAACCGGCCCGCCCCCCGCAGGCCGGTTCCCGCTTTTCTGTCAGTTGTGGTTGGTGAAACGTCGCGATAGTGATGAAGAGGCGGTCTGGCTGATCGTTCGACCGCAAGTGCTGCAAAATCAGATTTCGGAAAGACCGGCCTTGAAGCGCCGCCAGTTGCGCACATACCCTTGAGCGGATTTCCGGATATCTTCCGCCGCCTGATCTGGAAGTGTGCGGACAACCTTTCCCGGAACGCCGACCACCAGTGAATTGTCGGGAATTTCCTTGCCCTCGGCAATCAGCGCATTGGCGCCAACAATGCAATTGGAACCGATGACCGCGCCATTCAGAACCGTGGCGCCCATGCCGATCAGCGCATTGTCCTTGATAGTGCATCCGTGCAGGATGGCGTTGTGTCCGATCGTGCAATCGGCACCGACCGTCAGCGGATAACCCATATCGGTATGGAATACGCATCCGTCCTGGACATTCGACCTTGCTCCGATCGTGATCGGTTCATTGTCGCCGCGCAGGATTGCGCCGAACCAGACGCTTGCCTCTTCAGCCAGCAGGATATCCCCGATCAGCGTTGCGTTTGGGGCCAACCAGAACGCACCATTTTCAGGAAATCGCGGTTCTCGTCCGTCAAGCGTATAGACTGGCATGAAACCTAGAAGCCCGCGACCATCAGCGCGACATTCATCACCATCACGCCGGAGCACATGCTCCACATTCCAGCGATGGTGGAAGACGCAACGAGCCAGCCGACCGGCCTGTTTTCAATGCGCCGCCCGCGAATGGCATTGCGCATAATGATGAACGGCCCCGCAAAGACACACAGAACGACTCCGGTGAGGAAACTCAGTACCCCTTCGCCGCCAAAATTGAAACGCGGCGGCTCTTTGGTGATCAACTGATACAGGCTGCCAAGGACACCGGCAGCCACGAAACCGGCACACGCGATATATCCAACGAGAAGAAGCTCAAACATTATGCTCGTTAACCCCTTGTTAACCCTTCCACGCAGAAGGTGATTAAGAATTCCTAAAGGGTCAAGTGCAAACACCGTGCCGAAACGCCAAATAGGTAAAAACCCCGCAAAATGGCCAGCCAAGCCGGGCGCTAACGTCTTTCCGAGCGGGACAAGTGTTCCGTATCGGGACAGCATGTCCCAATACTGCGCAAAGCCGGGAGTGATAGGGTGATACCCGTCTCGTTGCCGGAACCCAGCGGAACCCGCCCGCACATTTTCTCATATCTGGCGTTGGCCATCTGCGCTCTGGCAGTTGTCTATATTGCCGAACGCATTCGGTTCTGGTCCGTGTACTGGCAGTCGGATGCGCGGTTTGTCGCCCTGGCCGAGCCGCTAGATCTGACCGTCGGCACCGCCGCTTTCCAAATTCCGCAGGGCTATATTGTTTCAGGGCACTGGAACTTTCTGCAGAAAGACAACCGGACCGACCACCTCCGCCTCGCCATGACATGGCCAGGGCTTGCCCCTGCAGGACATCTTTCCGCAAACAGCTCCCAACAGCAGCTACGAGTGGAGCTGGAGCATAATCCCGGCAGGGAAAGTCTGAGAGCGCACCTTGATCCGTTTTACCGGCGCCTTGCGCGCGGGGGCGAGCTGAGAGGCCCGGATGGCCTCAAGATCCTCACTCTGTCAGCCCGCGGAAGTGCCAGGACCGATCTTGTCGTCTACGACCCTTCCAGGCAGGACGGCTTCATCGCCCGCTGCCGCCAGGAAACCTCAAGGGCGGTCCCGACGTGCCACCGCGCGGTGCTGTTGGCTTCCGGTCTGGACCTGCGCTACCAGTTCGATCAGACGCTGCTGCCGGATTGGCGCCAGCTTGACCCAGCCGTCCTGCAGAAGACAGGCAGTTTCCTGGTCCAGTAGGGTTCCCGAACATCAGGGGACTTAAAGACAGAAAAAGGCGGCCTCTGACAGAGCGCCGCCTTTTCGATATCGGTAGACAGGGATCAGGACCGGCTCAGAAGCCTTCCAGATCGATCTCCAAAATCGCCATCTGGAAATTCCAGCTGAGGTCTTCGTCCTCATCGTCGCGGAAAATCACGCCGATAAATTCTTCGCCGACATAAACCTCTGCGCTGTCATCCTTGCGCGGACGGGCACGGACCTGAATGCTCGGCAACTCGAACTTGGAACGCAGATAGGCTTCGATCTTGCGGATTTCATCGGGATTCACAGCGCTCTCCTGTTTGTTTTCTACAGCGTTTTCTGGCGCGGACCCTACAGGACCGGACGGAAATGCCAAGCCTTTCCATCAGCTATCCCCGTGTTCCTATTCGCCGGACGCCTCGTCACCCAGAAGCTGGTTCATGCTGCGCGCCGGTTCGGAACATCCCGCCTTGCCGACGATTTTGGCCGGGACACCGGCAACCGTGGTGTTTTCAGGAACGTCCGAGAGCACAACGGACCCGGAAGCGATGCGCGAGCAATGACCGATCTCCAGATTGCCCAGCACTTTGGCGCCGGCGCCAAGCAGAACGCCGTGGCGGATTTTCGGATGCCGGTCGCCATCTTCCTTGCCGGTGCCGCCAAGGGTCACACCCTGAAGGATGGAGACTTCATCCTCAATGACGGCAGTACCGCCAACCACAATTCCGGTGCCATGATCGATGAAAATGCCGCGGCCGACCGGGACCGCCGGATGAATATCGATCTGGAAGACTTCCGAAGCCCGGCTCTGCAGATAGAGCGCGAAATCTTTCCGGCCCTTGCGCCACAGCCAGTTTGCCAGACGGTGGGTCTGCAGCCCGTGGAAGCCCTTGAAGTAGAGAACCGGCTCCAGGTAGCGGAAGCAGGCCGGATCGCGATCAAACACCGCCACAATGTCGACGCGGAAGATCTTGGCAAGTTCCGGCTCGTCGGCAAGCGCTTCAAGATAGGTCTGACGGATCAGCGACGCGGAAACGATATCCCGGCCCAACCGGTCCCCCAGGCGATGCAGGACAGCCTCTTCCAGGCTATCGTGATTGAGCACCGTTTCATAAACGAAGGAAGACAAGGCCGGTTCCGCCGTCACCATTGCCTGCGCTTCGTCCCGCAGCTGCTGCCAGACCGGATCATGGGTCGGTACTCGTTTCAAGTCGGACTTGCTGATCGGTGCCGACATGGCCTGTCTCCTTTTCAAGCCGTCACATTGTGCCCTTAGGGGTCAGGACCCTAGGCCGTAAATCTAAAATAGGACCGTCGTCTGATATTCCCAAATGAAACTTCCTGATATCAGATATGAAACCCTTTTATGAACCCGGAAAATTAAAGATTTCCAGCGTGTTGCAAAATTTAAAACCGAATTGAGAGGAATGAGCATGGCCTTGCAGAAAACCGGCATCGTTGCGTCGGACAATCCACTCCTGATCGTCAAGGGACAGGTTGCGGAGCTTTGTCTGAATGCCCCCGGCCGCAAGAATGCCCTTCCCCTCGCGGCTTGGCAACGCATTCCGGATGTTCTGGCAGCGCTGGATGACCAGCCGGACGTGCGCGTCTGCATCGTCAGGGGAGCCGGCGGCGAGAGCTTTTGCGCTGGCGCAGACATTTCTGAATTCGAAACGATCCGCGCAACGGCGGAGGCAGCAAAGCACTATGACGATGTCAACGTCGCTGCGTTCAAGGCACTGAAAACGCTTTCCCTACCGGTGATCGCCGCAATCGAAGGCCCGTGCCTTGGCGGCGGTCTGGGGCTTGCCCTGGCGTGTGACATCCGTATTGCCACCCGGACCGCGGTTTTCGGCATTCCCGCGGCCAGGCTCGGGCTTGCCTATCCACCGGAAGCGTTGAGCGACCTTTTGGAAGCCGTCTCCCTCTCACATGCCAAACAGCTTCTTTTCACCGGCGAGCGCATTTCCGCCTCGCGGGCTTCGGCGATCGGCCTTATCAATGAACTCGTGGAAGACGGGGACCTGGATGATCGCATAAACGCGCTTGCCTCTTCCCTCTGCGCAAATGCGCCACTGTCCCTCAAGGCCGCGAAACAGGCCGTGAACGACCTGGCAAAGCCGTCTGAAGGCCGGAACCTTGACCTCGCCCGGGAAAACGCACAGGTCTGCATCGACAGCGAAGACTATCGGGAAGGCTACCGCGCATTTATGGAAAAGCGGGCGCCGGTCTTCAAAGGAAAATGACCTTCGGACGGTGGCGGGCTTTCCTTTCAAGGAAGACGCCCGCTGTCTGAATCAAACTTTAAACCAAACACGGCAAACCACTGAAAACTCGGAGCTTCCCCGCCTCAGGCAGGTTCCGCATCGGCGTTCAGTGCGATCAGAAACTCCTCGACTGCCGTCGCAAAGACATCGTTCTTGTCACCTGCAACCATATGTCCTGCATCCTGGATATCGGAGAACTTGGCGTGCGGCACCTGACGGCGGAACTCGCGTACATGCTCCATTGACACCAGTTCCGAATTCTGTCCCCGGATCAACAGGACCGGTAACGTAAGATTTCCGGCTGCCGCGACCAATTTCGCTTCGGTATCAGCGACAAGTTGCGGATCGCCATGCTGTTTCGACTTCAGGAATGCCGGATCCCAATGCCAGCGGTAACGCCCATCCTCATGAAGGCGCAGGTTTTTGGACAGGCCGGATAGATCCTTCGGCCTTGCCCGGTTCGGCAGATAGCGGGCAATCGCCTCCGCTGCCTCTTCAACGCTTGCAAATCCTTCTTCGACCCGGTCTCCCATGAAACCGATGATCTTGCCGACGCCCCCCAGGTCGACTCGCGGTGTGATATCGACCAGTACCAGCGCAGACAGCCCGCCCGGGTTTTCCTGTCCCTCCGCCAGCAGCCCTGCGAAACCGCCGAGCGAAGCTCCGACGACGACGGGTCTGGCCCTGTGCAGGGCGAAGACCTGCCGGGTGACCGCCGCCAGGTCCCTGGCAAAATCGGTGAAGGCATAATGACCGCTTTCAACCCAGCCGCTCTCGCCATGGCCGCGCTGGTCAAGCGAATAAACAGGATGACCAAGTCTGGCGATGCGCTCGGAGGCGGCATCCCAGGAATGGCGCGTCTGGCCGCCTCCATGCAGCATGATGACCGGCAGGCTGCCACTGCCATAGCGATCCGCAATCAGGCTGTTCTTTTCCGCTCCCTGGAATTCAACACGCTTTGGATCCATGAACCTTCCCCGATTACTTCCCCTTCAGCCTGCGCCTTCTCCGAGGCACCTGCCGGTTCCCCTCAAGCTTCTACATTGTTCAAAAAGGCCAGAACGCCCTGTTTGTGAACCTTGTCGCCAACCGCCACCATGTGATCGCGCCCGGGAATGTCCAGAACGTCGGCGTGCGGAATAAGCGCCGCCAGCTTCTGAGGAGAGCCGGCGATATCGTCCTTCGTGCCAACCGCAACCAGAACAGGACGCTCGATGCGAGACACATCCTCTTCGCTGATTTTCTGCCGGGATGAGCGCATGCAGGCCGCCAGGGCCCTGCGGTCCGAACCGGTTTGCTCCGCGAAAGCCCTGAAGGCACGGCCCGAGCGGTCCGTCACGTCCTGAATGCGCTCGGCTTCAAGCGCCGAGGCAATCGGCTCCGGATCGCCGACGCCGCTGATCATACCGTATCCCAGTCCGCTGAAGACCGCCCGTTTGACACGGCCCGGATGATTGAGCGTCAGGAACGCGGAGATGCGAGCCCCCATGGAGTAGCCCATCACGTCGGTCCGCTCGATGCCGAGGTGATCCAGAAGACGCCTTGCGTCCTCGGCCATCACTGGCGCGCCGTAAGCGGCGGGATCATAAAATTTCTGGCTGTCGCCATGTCCCCGGTTGTCGAGCGCGATCACCCGCCGGCCATCCTTGACCAGCAGGTCCACCCATCCCGGATATTGCCAGTTCACCTGCTTGTTGGACGCAAATCCGTGAATCAGCAGGATCGGCTCTCCTTCCCCTTCGTCCAGATAGGCTATCCTGACACCGTCGAACTCGAAATGAGGCATGAAGCTATTTAACCCTTACGTAAACGGAATGCGTATTCACAGCCTACAGTAAGAGGTTCAAATGCTGTTGGCAAAGACGAATTGGAACATGGGCGCACAAGTGGATGCACACCAGCGGCCCTACCCTTTTATTTTACAAATGGATATGGTGCGCAAAATTTGTTATCGGGGGCCGACCCCGGAATTGAAAGGAAAGTGACAATGGCGCATCAGGTTGTCCCGCATTTTCAAAACACCAGCGGACACGATTCTGTTGCGATCGGCGCGCGTGAATTCATGTGCATCGGCGCAAATCCCCCGTTCGATCATCCCCA
This sequence comes from Roseibium sp., assembly GCA_050302295.1. Taxonomy (GTDB): domain Bacteria; phylum Pseudomonadota; class Alphaproteobacteria; order Rhizobiales; family Stappiaceae; genus Roseibium. Next base: position 12,142 of record JBNLAU010000140.1, read on the forward strand.
CGTCTTTCTCGACATGGGCGACGAGAACGAAACGGTCTGCCCATATTGCTCAACGCTCTACAAGTTTGACAACACGCTGCAGGAGCACGAATCCTCTCCCGCGGACTGCACCTGGACACCTGCCGCCGCATAACTTGAAGCGCTTCCATGAGCAGCCCAGATGAAGCCCCTCACCCGATCATAATCGCCGGTTCAGGAATTGGTGGCCTCACGGCCGCCTTGGCGCTGCGCCAGCAGGGGCACGATATTGTCATTCTGGAAAGGTCGCAGCAGCTCTCGGAGGTCGGCGCCGGGCTTCAACTCTCGCCCAATGCCTGCAGCGTTCTCGACAGTCTCGGCGTGCTCGATGCGCTCCATCCCTCAGCCTATGCCCCGGAGAACTTGAGGCTCTGGTCAGGCAAGTCCGGGCGCCAGCTGGCGCGTGTGCGGCTGGGAAGCTACATCCAGGAACGGCACGGAATGCCGTTCTGGGTGGCACACCGTGCGGACCTGCAGCGTGTGCTGCTGGACAAAGTCAATGACACGCCGGGCATCGAACTCCGTCTAGGCACCCAGGTGCTGGATCTCACCGCCTCCCCTTATGGCCAGTTGGTCTGCATCTATGAAGATGGTGACATCACCGGCAACCTGAACTGCAAGGCCCTTATCGGCGCGGATGGGGTCTGGTCCAAGACCCGGCAGCTTGTTCCCAACCACCAAACCCCTCGTTTCAGCGGCCAGGTTGCCTATCGGGCGACGGTGCCAATTGACGCCGTGCCCAAGAGATGGTCGGGCGACTCAGGCCTTTGGCTTCATCAGAACTCCCACCTGGTCCACTATCCGATCCGCGGCGGGCGCGAACTCAACATCGTCGCCCTGGCGGAAGAAAACTGGCAGGACGAAACCTGGTCGGCGAGAGCGGACAGTGAAGCTGTTCTGCGTGTTTTCAGAAACTGGCCGTCGGACGTGCGCAACCTTTTGAAAACGCCGGACAAATGGCTGAAATGGGCGCTGTGCAGCGTTGATGCATCGGGCCCCTGGACCCATGGCAACCTGACATTGATGGGTGACGCGGCCCACGCGATGCTGCCCTATATGGCGCAGGGGGCCGCCATGGCCATTGAAGATGCCGCCATTCTGGCAAAGCATCTTCCGGCAAACGTGGACAACATTCCCGCTGCTCTCAGGGCATTTGAACGGCAGCGGAAACCGCGTGCAAGTCACGTTCAGGCCTTGTCGCACGGCAATGCGCGGACGTTCCACTATTCAGGCATCCCGGGATTTGCCCGCGACACGTTTCTGCGCCTGTCCAAACCCGAGGCGCTATCAAAACGTTTCGACGACATTTATGGCTGGACACCCGAGTGTTAATTCCGGCTTTTGCTTGAGCCGGACAAAAACCTGAGATAAAGCCAATCCCCATTCAAATGTCAGGGAGTTGCTAAGATGACCGGTCAGAAGGCAGATGACGTTGTAACCGCTGCGTTTCTGGTCATCGGTGACGAAATCCTGTCCGGCCGGACCAAGGACAAGAACATCGGTTTTGTGGCAGACTACCTGACGTCCCTTGGCATTGATCTGAAAGAAGCCCGGATCGTGCCGGACGAAACGCCTGAAATCGTGAGTGCGGTAAACGCGCTGAGGGCCAAATACGACTATGTCTTCACTTCCGGCGGCATCGGGCCGACGCATGACGACATCACCGCCGAGAGCATAGCCAAGGCCTTCGGCGTGCCGCTCAATCTTGATCCACGGGCGGTCGCTCTGCTTGAGCGCCATTACGCGCCGGGCGAGTTCACACCGGCCCGCCAGCGCATGGCCCGCATTCCGGAAGGCGCCGAACTGATCGAAAACAAGGTCTCCAAGGCACCCGGGTTCAGGATTGGCAACGTTCATGTCATGGCGGGCGTGCCCTCCATCATGCAGGCCATGATGGACGCGATTGCCCCTACCCTTGCAACGGGCAGGAAAATGCTGTCCGAAACGGTCGCAGCGGACATGCCCGAAAGCCGGATTGCCGAGCGGCTCGCCGCGATTCAGGATGCGCATCCTCAAACGCTCATCGGCTCTTATCCCCGAGCCACCGATGGAAAATTCACAACACAGATCGTTATCCGGTCGCGGGACGAGGCAATTCTGAAAGCTGCGGCCAGGGATGTCGCGCAGGCCGTTGCCGAACTCTCGGGATAATCTGAAGGACTGAATATGGAAAATCCTGCCCAAAACAAAGCGTTCCCGGTTTCCTGGGACATGTTCCACAGAGACTCCCGCGCCCTCGCCTGGCGGCTTTCGAGCGAAGGCGAGTGGAAAGCCATCGTCTGTATTACCCGGGGCGGCCTCGTGCCGGCCGGGATTGTCGCCCGCGAACTCGGCATCCGGACCATCGAAACCGTCTGCATCGCGTCTTATCACGACTATGACAACCAGGGTCAGCTGCGGGTGATCAAACCGGTCGACCCCAAAGTTGTCGATCTCGAGCAAGGTGAAGGCAGCGGCGTTCTTGTCATCGACGATCTTGTCGACACCGGCAAGACGCTGAAGGTCGTGCGTGAAATGCTGCCCAAGGCGCATTACGCCACCGTCTACGCCAAACCTGTCGGCGTGCCGATGGTCGATACGTTCATCACCGAAGTGTCGCAGGACACCTGGATCTATTTCCCCTGGGACATGGGTTGGCAGTTCCAGCCGCCGCTTTCCAAGGAAACCGCCGGATAAACGGACCGTCATCAGTCGGCCGTGGCAATTTCGGTATTCCTCACGCATTTGAGTTCGCGTTTCACCGCAAGGTGAAGACGGTGCCACGTTTCCGCCGGAAATATTCTGATAAGCCTGACAGCGACCGGTCAGACAGCCGTCTGACCGGTCGATTCATATCTGCCGCCGCGGCAGGACTTGTCGCATCATCTGGATGTACCCAGATGAAATCAGAACGTAAGAGCCGCTACGGGAAATGGAATGCTGAACCGTCGTCTGTTCCTCGCCGCCGCCACTGCCGCTCTGGCCGCGGGCTGCTCTACAGGCCGCCGGACTGGTCGGCTGCAGCCCCGTCCGTCACCGGTGGATGGTACACCTCGTCCCAGCGACGCCGTATCGCCCTATTATCTGCAGATGTACCGCGCCATGCCGGAAGAGCAGTTTCCGGTTCCTGCCGTCGACCTCAGCAAGATCGATCCCGCTTATTACCGCCGCCTTGTCGACTATTCGTCCCCTGAACCGGCAGGAACCATTATCGTCGACACGCCGAACCGCTATCTTTACCTCACCATGGAGAACGGCAAGGCGGTGCGCTATGGCGTCGGTATCGGCCGGGCAGGCTTCTCCTGGGGCGGCCGGGCGTATATCGCCCATAAAAAACCTTGGCCGACCTGGACACCGCCCGCTGAAATGATCGACCGTGAGCCGGAGCTGGAACAATATCGCAACGGCATGGAACCGGGACTGAACAATCCGCTTGGCGCGCGCGCGCTCTATATCTTTGAAGGCAATCGCGACACGCTCTACCGCCTGCACGGAACGTCCGAAACCTGGTCGATCGGCAAAGCGGTGTCTTCCGGCTGCGTGCGCCTGCTCCAGCAGGATGTGATCGATCTCTACAATCGGGTTCCGGACGGCACGCCGATTGTCGTGCGCCAGACCTGATACAAGCAGGCAAAATCTCCGCCCGCACGACCTCGGACAGACAGCCTGCAGCCGCTTTCCAACATTTGGAAACGCCTGTTGGCGCGTCCTCACCCATCAGGCCAACCCATTCACTTCCAAAAGCAATTTGTCGAAAACATGACACC
>JBNLAU010000141.1:0-9221 GCA_050302295.1 Roseibium sp.
TGGCAGATAGAACGCGTGCTGCTGGCCGCTGGCCCAACCACCAAGTACGGATGCCGATACATTGATGAGATCCTGGTTTTCAGCGGTTATCCTTTGAACATGGAAGGACACTTCGCCGGCCAGAGAGGTACTCAACACTTCCAGGTTCTCCCGAACAGCCGCTTCCCGCTCTTCCGCGCTCTGACCCGGCAGAACCGCTCCGCCCAATGCTTCCTGGAACAGCGAAAAGAGCCGTGAGACCAGCAGCGCCTGATCAATCGAGCCGCGCCCCTCCTTGCCCGGTCTCACGGTCACACCCCGGCGGAACAGAAGATCGGTCCGGTTGGCAACGCCTTCCAGAACATTGATGCCGCACTGCGCCAGCGACGGCGCCGCCTCGGGACCTGCCAAGAACCTTGCCGCGGTCGCGACAACCCGATCCTGGGACCGGCTTTCGGCAATTTCCAGGGCATCGAAATCCACCGGCTCCCCCACAGGCAATCGCGGAAACACTTCCGTTTCCAGCTGGGTCAACACTTCCGCAAGGGCGATCCAGGCGGCCGGAATAAAGATAGCCGGGTAACCTTCGCCCCCGCCGGAAAGGCGTGCCTCGTTCCAGAAAAGGGCCAGATGAGAAGCGGAGTCGCTTTGCCTCAAGCCCTGGAAATCCTCGAAGCCGGGTTGCTCAAAAAGCTGAGGCGCCGCATCGGTTGCGGCAAGCTGTTCACCGGGCATGCCGCTGAACAATGGCTCCAGAACCACGAAGCCGACCGTGTCGGACCGCTCGCATTCGTGGGCGATTACCTTGACCTTGTCAATGTCCTGACCGGCCAGTCCGACCGGATTGGCAAACAGCACCACGTCGTACAGTTCAGCCTGCAACGCATCCGCTGCACCGCCCAGCAGCTCTTCAAGATTGCCGGTGCTGACATCATGATCCAGCTGCAGAAGGTGAAGTTCTAGCGGCAAATTGAAGGTGATTTCGCTCAGGAGCAGGTTCAGACTGTGCCAGTTTTGCAGAACGGTTTTCAGTCTAGCGTCTTCAAAGAACAATGCAGACTGCGCCTTGAGCAAGCCGGTCGCGGCGGGTTCGTCCGCGGCAGACGCAGGTTTCAGCGTGGCCTGCTTTTCTTCCTGAAGAGTTCTTTGCACAAAGGCATCGACGGCCGCTTTTGCGGCACTGCCGCCATCCGTCTCCTGACGCGGCTTTCCAGGCGTATCGAACATGGAAAAAAGTGAAGCTGGATCCTTAGGCCCGCCCGGCGTTCCGCTCTCTTCATTCACCGCAGGGCCGGGGTCACTCTTCGCGGCCTGCCCGGCCGGTTGCCGGTCCGCGCGCATGGCCTCAACAAGCTTGTCGTAAAGCTGGCCTTGGGCGGCAAGTTCGTTTTCATCGCCGACTGCGAAATTCACATCCCGGACAAACCGGAACGCCTGGCACATCTGCGAGGGGCGCAGATCCTCGAAGGTGCTGAGGGAAATCCTTTCTTCAAGCTCCGCCGGGTGAGAGCCGAGCAGGTTTTCCGCTTTGACGGTGAAAGCAGGATTGTTGGGTCCCAGCAGTTCGGCTGCATCCAGCCCTGTGATATTAAGCGCGGCATCACTGGCCGGCAGCCCAAAGTCACCGGCAATCAGAACCCTGTAAGGCGGCGCTGAAGAGACAGGTACCGCGTGGGGTGTTTCGTCCTTTCCGAGACCGATTGAAAAACTTGCGATTCCGCCCTTCGGTTTGTACTGCCCGGTCATGATCCTGCCTCCGGTTGATCACGGTTGATCAGCTGCGATCGACAGAAACGCCTGCGTGTTCCGGCCGATGCCTGTTTGCCTCGGCCTGGTATCCGGCTGGCGGAACCTCAAAGCGTCATGAACGCATGTTCGCAATGCATCAGACGTCGCCGAGCAGATTACCAGGTTGCCATTCCGGCCCATTCTACCACCGGCAATTGACGTTAGGTCATTCAATTTTGCTCGGCTCTTCGCAGGTCAGGTCCGAAACCTGTTCCCCGCCGTTCAGCGCTTTGGGATGATGTTGTGCTCCGGGCCGAACGGGAAACCCGTAATGTTGTGGGCACCGGTTTCCGTTACGATCAGGATGTCATGCTCACGGTAACCGCCGGCGCCCGCCTCGCCTTCCGGGATCATGATCATCGGTTCCATGGAGACCACCATGCCGGGCTCCAGAACCGTCTCGACATCCTCGCGCAGTTCAACCGCGGCTTCGCGGCCGTAATAGTGGCTAAGGACGCCGAAGGAATGGCCGTAGCCGAAGCTGCGGTACTTGAGCAGGTCGTGACTGCGGTAGATGTCGTTGAGCTCGATTGCGATATCACAGCAGCGCGCGCCAGGCTTTATCAGCTTCAAACCTTCCCGGTGAACATGGCAGTTGATTTCCCAGAGCCGCAAATGCTCATCCGAGGCATGTTCGCAGAAGAGCGTGCGCTCCAGTGCGGTGTAATAGCCGAAGATCATCGGGAAACAGTTGAGGCTGAGAATGTCACCGGCTGCGACCTTCTTGTTGGTGACCGGATTGTGCGCGCCATCCGTGTTGATGCCGGACTGGAACCAGGTCCAGGTGTCCATCAGCTCTACGAAGGGGAAAGACTTCGCGATTTCACGGATCATGGCATTGGTCGAGGCAATCGCCACTTCGTGTTCCGGAACACCGGCCTGAACCGCGTCCACCAGAGCGGCGCCGCCAACATCGCAGATCCGCGCGCCTTCGCGGATCAGCACATGTTCCTCTGCGCTCTTGATGGTGCGCTGGCGCATGGCGTCGGCGGCAATGTCGACCAGCTCGACGCCCGGCAAAGCGTCTTCCAGCTGTTTTTTGAGATCGAGAGACACATGGTCGAACTCGATGCCGATGCGTTTGATGCCCGGGTTCGGCAGTTCCAGAAGCGACTGAATGGCGTAAAAATAGTTGTCCCGGCGCCAGTCAGTGTAGATGACCGTGTTGCCATGTGTGCGGCGCCAGGGCTGGCCGCCGTCAATGCCGGCGGCAATTGTCGTTGCCTTGTCATGGGTGACCAGGAAGCCGTATTTACGGCCGAAATAACAATAGAGGAAGCCGGAGTAGTAACAGATGTTGTGATAGGAGGTGAACAGCGCCGCATCGATGCCGCGGTCCGCCATCAGCTGACGCAGCCTGTTCTGGCGGCTGTTCATTTCCGTGGGAGAGAAGGGCGAAAAGGCCTTTTCGCCGTTGTTCATTTCATAGATGCGGATCATGTCGTTGCTCATCGGAGTCTCCTTTCGGTTTAGATCCTCAAGTCCGTTTCCATTTCATTTCCGGGCCACAAACAGAAAACGGGCCGGCTTCAGGGAGGAAGCCGGCCCGCCAGGCCTATTTTCAGATTGTCTTGCCACCGGGAGACCCTGATCCGGACTCCGCACGGTGACTGGCGTTCCGTCACCGGTTCATGATGAAAGCAGCTGTGGCTGGTCGCCCAGCCGGTGCCGGATCAACCCGGCGTCAAACCTCTCAGTCGTTCCGAACGCCGGCGCAGGAGCTCAAGCACGGTCAGGAGCACGATGGAAATGGCAACCATGAGGGACGCCACCGCCAGAATGGTCGGAGAAATCTGCTCGCGCAGGCCGGTGAACATTTGCCAGGGCAGGGTCTTCTGTCCGGCGGAGCCAAGGAAAAGGACCACCACCACTTCATCAAAGGACGTGATGAAGGCGAAAAGCGCACCGGAGACGACACCGGGCACGATCAGCGGCATTTGCACCTTGAAGAAGGTGGTCACCGGGTTGGCGCCGAGGTTGGCCGCGGCCCGAACCAGCGACCGGTCGAAACCAACAAGCGTCGCCGTGACGGTGATGATCACGAACGGCGTTCCGAGTGCCGAGTGGGCCAGAACAACGCCCCAGTAAGTGCCCTGCAAACCGATGCGGGAATAGAAGAAATACATGCCCGCGGCCGAAATGATCAGCGGCACGATCATTGGAGAGATCAGCACTGCCATGATGACGGACTTGAAGGGCACGTGAGACTGCGACAGGCCGATGGCCGCCAGAGTTCCGAAAGAGGTTGCCAGCAGAGTTGCCACCGGAGCAATGAGCACCGAATTGGTAAGCGCCTGCTGCCAGTCCGGGTTGGTGAAGAAGTCTTCATAGTGCTTGAAGGAATAGCCGGCGGGATCCAGTGCCAGCATTTCCTTGGTGAAGGTGAAGAAGTCCTGTGCGTTGAAGCTGAGCGGCAGGATCACCAGGATCGGAAAGATCAGGAAAAAGAAGATCAGTCCGCAGATGACCCTGAAGCTGTAGTACCAGGTCCGCTGGAGCGGGGACGCATATGGTGGAAGTGCGCTCATATCGTCCTCCTATCCGAGTTTCACGTTATCGATGCCGACGATCTTGTCGTAGACAACAAAGAGGGCAAGCACAGCAACCAGGAGCAAGGATCCGAGCGCGGCCGCGAGTCCCCAGTTGAGTGACGATGAGATATGGTAGGCAATCCGGTTGGAAATGAAGATGCCCGAGGTGCCGCCCACCAGTTCCGGCGTGATGTAGTAGCCGATCGACAGGATGAAGACGAGCACCGCACCCGCACCGATGCCCGGTACGGATTGCGGGAAGTAGACCCGCCAGAACGCTGTCCAGTCGTTAGCGCCGAGGCTTTTGGCCGCTCTGACATAAGTCGGTGAAATGGTCTTCATCACCGAATAGAGCGGCAGGATCATGAAGGGCAGCAGAATATGCGTCATCGCGATGATGGTACCGGTCTGGTTGTTGATCATCACCAGACGGTTCGCGTCGCTGATCAGGCCCGTCCAGACCAGGAAGTCGTTGATGACCCCCTGCTGCTGCAGCAGCACTTTCCAGGCTGATGTGCGCACCAGAAGGGATGTCCAGAAGGGCAGAAGCACCAGGATCATCAGAAGGTTGGAACTGCGCAAAGGCAGCGCGGCAAGCAGGAAGGCGATCGGGTAGCCGAGCAGCAGGCAGGATACGGTGATCAAGATCGACAGGAACAGGGTCCGGCCGAACAGATATATGTAAATGCGCTCGTTTTCCGGTTTCAGCTGGATACCATCGGCACCCTGCTCGGCGTCAAACGCATTCAGGAAATAGCCGGCGGTAACAGTCGGCGAGTATCTTTTGAGCACTTGCCAGGTCTCGACCTTACCCCAGTTGTCATCCGCATCGATAAACTGCGCCATGAAGGGGCCGGCTTCATCCATGCGTTTGATGCGCCGTCCGGTTTTCCGGAACAGGCTGGACATACCGGTCTGCTCATAATTCAGCCGAGATCCCAGACGCGTGTGGGTCTTTTCATCCACCGCCACAACCAAGTCGTCGTAAAGCGCAGCGAAGGCGGCTTCATCCGGCACGTCTCCCGTGCCAGGGTCCCACTCCTGCAATGCCACAACGGTCTTGGGCAGCGTGTCGGCGACAATCCCGTTTTCGACCGAACGGAGCAGCATGTCCCCAATGGGCGCGACAAAGGTGATCAGCACAAAAATCAGAAGGGGCGCAATCAGGGCAAAGGAACGCACCTTTTCCCGTAACAGTGCCGCGGCAAGGGCCGCTTTCAACGGCCTGCCGTCTTGTGTCGTCAGAAGCTGGCCGGCAGGGATATCGCTCATGTAAAGGTCTTCCGCAAATCAGAATGAGAGGTCCGGGAGGGGCATCCCCACCCGGACCGGTGCTTAAAAGCTTACTGGGACAGCCACGCCTGGAACTTGGCGTCGATGTCGTCCCGGTAATCCGCCCACCATTCATAGTTATAGAGGAAGGTGTTCTTGGCGTTGTTCGGGTCGGTCGGCATGTGCGGAGCCATCTCGATGCCGAGGTCTGCATGCTTGCCGACCAACGGCGCGGACGACTTGCGGGCCGGACCGTAGGAGATGTATTTCGCCTGATCGGCCAGACGCTGGGTGTCGGTAGCGAACTTGACGAAGTCCTTAACCGCGGCCAGACGGTCTTCCGGAAGACCTGCCGGAATGATCCAGCCGTCCAGGTCGAACACCTGTGCGTCCCAGAGCATCTTGACCGGCTGCTTCTGTTCTACGATCAGGGAGAACAGACGACCGTTGTATGTGGAGCCGATCACGACTTCTTTATCGGCCAGCAGCTGCGGCGTTTCAGCACCGGCAGACCACCAGACAACACTGTCCTTGATGGTGTCGAGCTTAGCGAAAGCACGGTCCTGACCTTCTTCGGTCTCCAGAACGTCGTAAACTTCGTCCTTCGGCACGCCGTCACAGAGCAGCGCCCATTCCATATTGTTGATCGGACGCTTTTCCAGGGACCGTTTGCCCGGGAATGTTTCCAGATCGAACACGTCGCAAATGTCGTCCGGCTCCTTGCCGCCCCATTCGTCAACGTCGGAACGGTAGCCGAATGTGGTGGAGTAAACGATCTGCGGGATGAAGCACTCGGAAACAATCAGGTCGCCGAAATCTTCGGAAGCCGACGTTCCGTCCGGAGCCGCTGCCAGATCTTCGTCCGGATTGATTTCCATGGCGAGGCCTTCGTCGCAGAGACGAATTGCGTCGGAAGCAACGACGTCAACCAGGTCCCAGGTGACATTGCCGGCTTCGTTCATCGCGCGAAGCTTGGCAACAGCTTCGTTGGAAGACTCATCCCAGATGATGTTGATGTCGGAATGATCCGCCATATACGGCGTGGCGTAAGCGTTCACCTGGGATGCCTGGTAGGCACCGCCCCAGGAGACGAGCGTCATGTCTTTTGCAAGAGCTGTGCTGCCGGCAAATGCCAGAGCGGTTCCCGCAAGGATAGCAGTCTTGAGCTTCATATTATTTAGCTCCCTCTTTTAGGATTTAACGGATTATGGTCCGTTGTTGTCGCCGGCGGCCGCGAACCGGCCGCCTTGCGATTTCAGACAACAGCGTCGAGCGCTTTGCAGTCGTTAATGGCCCAGCCTACGCGGACCGTTTCACCGACATTGAGCTTGCGCTTCTCTCCGCGGTTGCGAACTTTGATGATGAACTCGTCGTTGCCGGCAACGTTCATTCGAACGCGAATGTGGTCGCCGAGATAGATGAGTTCCTCAATCCGGCCATTGACCAGATTGTCCATGTCGTCGTGGGTGTCGAACTCCACCCGCTCCGGACGCAGGGACACTGTCGTCCTGTCGCCGACGGCGGACACATTCACCTTGTCTGCCTTGAGTCTAGTGCCGTCATCGAGTTCAACAAGGCATTCCTCGCCCTGAATGTCGACGACCTTGCCGCCCAGCTTGTTGTTTTCACCGATGAACTGGGCCACGAAGGAGTTTTGCGGATCCTCGTAGAGGTCGTCCGGTGTCGACAGCTGCTGGATGATGCCGTCATTGAACACAGCCACCCGGTCCGACATGGTCAGAGCTTCGGTCTGATCGTGGGTCACATAGACGACCGTCACGCCCAGATTTTCGTGAATGTGCTTGATTTCGTATTGCATCTGCTCGCGCAGCTGCTTGTCGAGCGCCCCCAGCGGTTCGTCCATCAGAACAAGTTCCGGATCGAACACAAGGGCGCGGGCAACGGCGACGCGCTGCTGCTGGCCGCCGGACAATTGCGCCGGACGGCGATTGCCGAAATCACCCAGTTCGACCATTTCCAGCGCGCGCTTGACCTTTTCCTGCTGCTCTGCCTTGCCAACATTGCGGACTTGCAGCGGAAAGGCCAGGTTTTCGGCAACCGTCATATGGGGGAACAGGGCGTAATTCTGAAACACCATACCGATACCGCGCTTGTGCGGCGGCACGTTGTTGATCGGCCTGTCGTTGAGATAGATTTCGCCGTGCGTTGCCGGCTCAAACCCTGCCAGCATCATGAGGCAGGTTGTCTTCCCGGACCCTGATGGTCCGAGCATGGTCAGGAATTCACCTGGTGGAATATCGAGATTGAGATTTTTTACGACCAGGGTTTCCCCGTCATAGCTCTTTTGAACGCTGTCATACTTAACAGCAGCGCCCCGTGTGTTCGCCATATTGTCCCCAAGTCTGGTTCGTTCATTTTTATGGGCTGCACCACTTAGTACCCTCTGGAGACAACTGTCCCCGAAACACCAGCCAGCGCGATTGCGCATAGAAAAACAAAATTAGTGATGCAATGAAAGAGGCCAATGGAAAAAAATTTTATATTTTTTAGTCGAGTACCGACTAAATTTTTTGCAAATGGATACAAACGAGATTTTCTTACCCAAGACCAAGGCTCCGGAGAAAGGTTTCCCTTTCCCGGACGGCGGTATTTCTGGCGCATGGCCACGCCTGCGATCAGCAGCGGCGGGCCGGCTATCCATATCGTATGGCTAGCACCGCGCCACGCGGCCTGATGTCCCATTCACGTCTCGCAGCTTGCCGAAATCCGACATCTTGACGGCATGTCCCATGAGGGCGGGTATTCGGCTTGTGCATCGGTTTGAAATTCCGTTAAGTTCCGGTCACACGGCGAGACACATGCTAGATCACAAAAACACTCAACAGCCTCAATTTCTGACCACAAAAGAAGTGGCCGATCTGCTGCGGGTCAAAGAGCGCAAGGTTTATGACCTTGCCGCCGCGGATGAAATCCCACATCGCCGTATCACCGGAAAACTTCTGTTTCCGGCAGCCGAGATCCACGCCTGGATCCAGGGCTCTGGAGAAACACGCCCGCAGGTGCGTCCCGACGTGGTGGCCGGCTCCCATGATCCGCTTCTGGACTGGGCTATCCGGGCGTCCGGATGCGGACTCGCCACCCTGTGCAACGGCAGCCGCGACGGCCTCGACAGATTTGACGCCGGCACCGCCGCCCTTGCCGGCATTCACTTGCCCGAAGCAGACGGCTGGAACGTTCATTCCGTCGAAGACATGAGACTTTCAGGCGCCGTTCTGATCGCCTGGGCGGAGCGCAAACGCGGATTGCTGGTGTCGGAGGAAGCTAACGTCCCAATATCGTCCGTCGCGGACCTGAAAGGCCGGCGCGTTGCCTTGCGCCAGCCCGGGGCCGGAGCCGCGCTGCTATTTGCGCGACTGCTTGCAGAAGCCGGCATGAGCGAAAGTGACCTTGCCTGCCGCAAGGAACAAGCCCACACGGAAAGCGACGCCGCCGCTGCAGTGGCCGCCGGCGAAGCGGATGCCGCACTCGGCATTGAAGCAATGGCAAAAGCGTTCAAGCTTGGATTTGTGCCGCTGGGAAGCGAAAACTTCGATCTTCTGATCGACCGGCGGTCCTATTTCACCGAACCGGTGCAAAATCTGTTCGCCTTCGCCCGGTCGCAGGAGTTCAGAGACAAGGCCGCAGCGCTCG
>JBNLAU010000142.1:0-3563 GCA_050302295.1 Roseibium sp.
TTCATCGAGAAATGTCCGTGCAAGCGGCTGCCTGCCGATCTCGTCGGACCATGCGGCTGCATACCATGCGTTCCGAAGATACTCGGTCTTTGCCTCAGGCATCAATCAAACCTCTCTTATGTCTTGTTTCGCAAGACTACCGCGCTCATTCGCGGCGAAAAAGCTATGGGTTTAGCCAAAAAAAGCTACTATCATCCGACTTATGGACGTGCTCAGCCTGACATTGTCACAGATGCGACTGTCGAGTTCTATGTTGGCTCGGTACGATGCCAGCGCCCCCTGGTCGGCCGACGTTCCGGACAGCCAGGCGATAATCACCTATTTCCTGTTGTCTGGCGAATGCTGGTTCTGCCCTTCCGACGGAATGGCGGCGATCCATCTGCGCGAAGGCGACATGCTGATGATTCCGCGCTGGCAAGAGCACAAGATCTGCTCGTCACCCGAGATACCCGCAGTACCCATCACCGACATCGCCAATCGCACCGGGACACCCCTATGGGATCCTGCGCACCCACTGGTCGAAACCATGGTGCTGAACGATCGCAGCGATGGCGATTCTCCGCCCGACACCCAGCTGCTCGCCATGCTGTTCAGGGCAAACAGCGGCTATCAGGAAGACCTGCTGAACTGCCTCCCACCGATTTTTCACCTAGCTGCAGCGGACATCGAGTTCACGGCGCTGATCACCGTGATCCGCCAGTTCGTGTCCAGCGAGATCGAAGCGCGGCCAAACGGATATGCAGCCGCCGGGCATCGCATGGCAGAACTGCTGCTGATCGAGTTGCTGCGGACGCTCGCAGTCAAGCGCCCGGTTGGCACGTCGGGCTGGTTGAATGGCCTGGGCTCGCCGTCCATTGCCGCGGCGATGACCGCGTTACACAACGATCCGCAGCGAAGATGGACGCTTGAAGCCTTGGCCCGCGAAGCCAGGTTGTCGCGCTCGCAGTTTTCCGCCCAGTTCTCGCGCCTCGTCGGTCTTTCGGCGATGGCCTATGCAGAGGGTGTGCGGATGCAATGGGCGACAGAGGCCATCATGCGCGGCACGGCACTGAAAGAGGTATCCGACTCCCTAGGATACGCCACGTCCTACGGCTTTCACAAAGCATTCGTGCGGCAGCTGGGCCTGTCGCCCGGAGAGTGGCGAAAGCGCAACCTGCAATCGGGTTCAAAAATTTAGTCCGTAGGGGAAGCGGCGGATCTCTCTTGAACCTAGGTTTTTAATCCGGTGCGCGTCCTCCTATCGATATGCGCGATGCGCGACCGGAACCGAGATTAGTCGCCCGACATCCACGGTATTCCCAGGTCATTTCAGCCGGATGAGCGACGCCAGCCACGGCAGATGGTCCACCCATCCGGGAAATGCGGCTCTAAAAATGATAGGACGGGTCTGTCCGGTCGGCAGCAGGTGTCACCGCTTTCAACGAAGGGTCAGCGGATCCAGGAGGTGGCACGAGGACACTGGCATCCGTGCCGGGACCATAATGGCTAATCGATGCGGCAAGGGGAGCGACTTCGTGGAAGGCACCCCATTCATACACCAATTGACGCTCGGCAATCCGCCATTCGCCCTTCCGGCGTTCAAAACGATCGAGAAACCTCAGCGAGGAATTGCGCACTATCTTGTGGCCGGATACGCTGCGTTCATTGCATATCATGTTCACCAGAACAAAGCTTTCGACTCGCGCAGTATCGCCGTCGATGTCGATCAGAATTTGCGAGGCGATATATTGAACCAGTTCGGCCATCGCCTTGGTGTCCAAAGCATCGGCAATATCCTTGAAGGGTATTTCGAAATACGGCTGGTGATGATCGACGGCATCATCGAAAAAGCAAGTTCGCATCAAATCCGCGTCCCCCCTGCTCTTGGCACGTTGATCACGGTATATGACGTCACGAATGGCCCGCTCGTCCATCAGTAACTCGACCTTCTCCTCCAGGGACAAGTTGCTTGTATCGCGTGGCATGAACATATCTCTCTCCCTATTTTAACGGATCACGATTGAGCGATGGGTCAGCGCTGTCTAGATTACGCAAGCAACAGCGGAACAGGATGATCCTAAGTTAGAGTGCAATCAAAAAGTGATGGAAGTTGGAACCGCACCCACGAGTCGAAATTTACTGATCGGTTTTTGCTCGCCCGTTGGGGTATGAACTGGCAAACCTCTGCCAGCATCCGTTTCACACCTTTTCGATCACGCTCTTCCAACGCACCATCAGGTCCTCTTCCTGACCCGGTGGCAGGCCGAAGGCGATCTGCGAATAGCCCATATCGCGGACGCCGCGAATCCGTTCGACAAGTTCGTCGCGCGTGCCGCTGAAACTGAGGGTGCGGATAATGTCGCCGGTCAAATGGGTTTCATCTGGCCGCAGGAACATCAAATGGCCGCGATGATTGCTGAGATGACGCGTCTCCTCAGGCTGATAGCTTTCGTAAACCTTGCGATATTCTTCCAGCTCTTTTCGATATGGGAAGCTGGACTCGCTTAAGGCCGTGCCGAATGCCTCCTGCTCGACGAAGTTATGGAACTGGACAGCGGCGATCGGCCCTGCCTGCGCACGAACGCGGGGGCTGTCATAGGTCTCGCCATCGTCAAGGACACATCCGGCGGCGATGAAGGTGCTGTAAAGCCCCTCGACGTCTCGCCCCTGCCCTTCCCATTTGGCGCGCATATCGTTGAGCCACGCGGCCTCTTCTTCGGGCACGGTATGGGTTCCGATCCAGCCGGCGCCCAAACGTGCGGTCATTTCGCGTCCCTTCGGCCCGAAGGCTGAAATGTGTGTCGGGATCGGATCGGCGATGTTGACGATACCCTTATCCACGGACATCAGCCGCGTCGTGGCGGTTTTACCCTCCATCTCGAACTGCACAATCTCACCACGCAACAGTCCTTCGACAGCGCGGATATAGGCTTCCAATCTCTTCAGCGTGACGGGTGGAAGCCCAAGCGTGCGCCGGGCGGTGAAGCCGGTACCGTAGCCGGCCATGATCCGTCCAGGTGCGATTGCGTTGAGAGAGGCGAGAGCACTGGCTGCAACCACTGGCAACCGGTTCGAAGGGGTCAGCACACCTGCGCAGAGTTTGATCCTGGAAGTGCTGATCGCCGCAGCCCCCATGGCCACGAATATATCCGCCTGGAGCGATGCCGAATCGTAAAACCATGCATGTGTGAAGCCGAGTTCCTCAGCGCGCTTGGCAAGCTTCCAAGAATCGCCCTTGGTCGGCAATGTAACTCCGAATTCCATGACATTCCTCCTGATAATGTTGTCAGAGCGATGGGCTAGTGCATGGTGAGGCTGGCCTTATTTCCCGCTTTCCACCGGGATCGAGCAAAGTGCTCCCAACTCCCACGATCCGCTGGCGAAGTCGCAAGAAAGGCCTGCCAGTTGACCCTCAGACGTTGATACGCATCCGGCACTATCCCGAACTGCGCCAGCGCGCTCTCCGCCGCACCCAGCTTGCCGACTTTCTCCTGCGGCTTTTTTCCCCAGACATTCTTGAACACCCTCGCCGTCCAAAATTCAAGAGAATTTAGATCACTCTCAAATATGAAGTTGGCGCTTCA
>JBNLAU010000143.1:0-8655 GCA_050302295.1 Roseibium sp.
GAGGGCGAGATCGCTGCCAGTGTGTTTGCACCCTACGCACCAGCGGGTGGCGATGGGTCCCTGTTTATGGCATCGCCTGTGTTCACGAACTCCTTCGGAACAATCAGTATTAGCGGTGTCGCGGTCATGCGGATCGATTCCGATTTTCTGAGCGAAGTCGTGGCGAACCGTGACGATCTGGGTGAATCCGGGCAGGTCTATGTGATCAACCAGGATGGCGTTGTGCTGAGCGACATGCCGCTGGCCGGTGCGCCGACAGCGCTGAACACCACTGTTTCTGCCGAACCGGCGATTAAAGCTGCCGCCGGCACTGAGTCTGCCGGTATCGTTCAGGGCGCTGATGGAGTTGACGATCTGGTCGTTGCCCGTCCGTTTTCCTTCCGGGGACAGAACTGGGCGATTGTTGCAGAAAAGCGCGTTGAAGAAACCCTGTCTGCCGTCAACCGCATGCGGGACCAGATGTTCCTTTGGTCGCTGGCAACAATCGCCGTTGCTGCCGTCATCGCGCTGTTCTTCTCGCAGTCGATCACCCGTCCGCTGACCACGCTGGTCGGAGCACTTTCCGAGATTGCTTCGGGTAATCTCGGAACGGAGATCAAGGCTGCCAGGCGGAAGGACGAAATTGGCGACATTGGCAGGGCCGTCGTTCAGATCCGTCAGAACGCGGCTGAGGAGAACGAGCGCCGTGCCGCGGAGGAAGCCGACGATGCAAGGCGTCAGGCCGAACAGCGTCAGCAGATGCTGACAAGCCTTGCCGGTGACTTCGAGGCGACCGTGGGCACCGTCGTCGACAAGGTTGCGCACACTGCTGCAAGCCTGCGCGAGTCGGCCAACAAGATGCTGAACATGACTGACATTGCCGGTGAGACGTCCGCCAATGCGGCAACCATGTCCGAAGAAACCCTGGCGGAAGTGGAATCGATCGCAGCCGCTTCCGATCAGTTGTCCGGTTCGATCCAGGAAATCTCGACCCTAATCGAACGATCTTCCGGCGTTGCCGCAAAAGCGACCAAGCGTGCGGAGACGACCAATGAAACTGTCCGCTCCCTCGCGGAAGCCGCCAACCGGATTGGTGAAGTCGTAACGTTGATTTCCGACATAGCCGACCAGACCAACCTTCTGGCACTCAATGCCACGATCGAAGCGGCACGTGCGGGTGAGGCGGGCAAGGGCTTTGCGGTGGTTGCCTCCGAAGTCAAGGACCTTGCGTCCCAGACCGGCAAGGCAACAGGTGAAATCCAGCAGCAGATCGATGCCATCCGCGGTGCGACCGACGATGCGGTCGATGCTATCGGCGACATTCAGAAGACGATCGATGAAATCACCAATTCGGTGAGCGAAGTCGCTGCTGCTGTCACCGAACAGAGCTACGCGACGCAGGGCATCGCTGAAAACACCCAGCGGGCGGCCGGCTGCACCTCCAAGGTGACCGAGGACATCCGCAACGTTTCCTCGCTGTCCGACGACACCAACATGGCCGCGCAGACCTTTTCCGAAGAAGCTGCGGACATGGCGTCGAAGGCGGAAGAACTGGACAACGAGGTGCGCAGCTTCCTCGCACAGGTCCGCTCTGCGTAAAGCCGAGTTTTCCGATCGAAAAAGGGGCTGCCTGAAAACTGGCGGCCCTTTTGTATTTGCCTCTTTTCCTCCCTATCTGCCATGTATCGCGATGGGTATCAGAAGATTCGAAAAAGAGGCTCCCGCCATGCGCCTGGTTCTGACCAGCATTATGCGTCCCCTAGTCCTTGCCACCCTGGCTGGCGTGATTGGTGTGTCTGCCGCGTTTGCCCAGTCCGTTCAGCCGTCTCCGGCCGATCTGCGTCTGGTTCCGCAAAGCGATGCGCAAATCAAACTGTCTTTTGCGCCCATTGTGAAAAAGGTCGCGCCGGCTGTGGTCAACGTCTATGCCAGCCGGAAGGTGGTTCAGCGTCGGCAAGTGTCTCCTTTCATGGATGATCCGTTCTTCCGCAGGTTCTTCGGTCAGCCCGGCGGCAACGACAGGCCGCGTCAGCGGGTGGAATCTTCCCTCGGGTCCGGTGTCATCATTTCCTCGGACGGTACGGTCATCACCAATCACCATGTGATCAAGGACGCGGATGACGTGCGCGTTGCCTTGAACGACCGGAGGGAATTCGATGCCGACATCGTCCTCATGGATGAGCGGACAGACCTTGCGGTTCTGAAGATCCGCGGTGAGGGCCCCTTCGAAAGCATCGATTTTGCGGATTCCGACAGTCTGGAAGTGGGTGACATCGTGCTTGCTATCGGCAACCCGTTCGGTGTCGGCCAGACGGTGACACAGGGCATCGTCTCCGCCACCGCCCGAACCCAGGTCGGTGTCACGGACTTTCAGTTCTTCATTCAGACCGACGCAGCGATCAACCCGGGTAACTCCGGTGGTGCGCTCGTCGACATGACCGGCAAGCTGGTCGGCATCAACTCGGCCATCTATTCACGCTCGGGCGGGTCCAACGGTATTGGTTTCGCCATTCCGGCTCACATGGCCCGTTTCGTGGCCCGGGCGGCCGATCATGGCGGAAAGGTTCAGCGGCCCTGGCTTGGCGCCACGGTGCAATTGGTCAATGCGGAGATTGCCGAGGCGCTGTCTCTGGACAGGCCGCGCGGCGTCCTTGTTACCGCCGTCTTTGAAGGTTCCCCGGCCTATGAGGCAGGTCTGAAGATCAGCGATCTGGTGATTGCGGTTGACGGCAAGGAAGTGACAGATCCGAACTCGTTCGGCTACCGGTTCGCGACGAAGATGATTGGCGAAACAACGGAATTCCAGGTATTGCGCGGCGGTCGTGAAATGACGCTGTCCGTAGCATTGCGGCCCGCGCCCGAAACCGTTCCGCGCGATACCAGAGAACTGCATGACTATTCGCCGTTCGAGGGCGCAACGGTGATGAACCTGTCACCGGCGGTTTCCGAGGAACTGGGGCTTGATGGATTGTTTGACGGGGTTGTGATTTCGGAAGTCCAGCGCGGCAGCACGGCGGATCGCGTGGGATTACGTGTTGGCGACATTGTCCGCGGGGTCAACCGGCAGACCGTCGAGTCAACCCGGATGCTGGAGACGATCACAAAGGCACCACCACGGGTCTGGCGGCTCGACATCGAGCGCGACGGCAAAGTCTCGCAGATTATTCTGCGTGGTTAGGGGGTGGTGTGAGCGATCTGTTTGAGGCCTCCGGACTGGCTAACTCGGGCCCAAGGCCATTGGCCGACCGGCTGCGGCCCGCCAAGCTTGATGATGTGGTCGGGCAAGATCACCTGCTAGGGCCGGACGGCACCCTGTCGCGGATGCTCAAGACCCGCACGCTCGGCTCTCTGATCTTCTGGGGCCCTCCCGGCACCGGCAAAACCACTATTGCCCGGTTGCTTGCCAACGAAACGGACCTCGCGTTCGAGCAGATCTCCGCAATCTTTTCCGGTGTTTCGGATCTAAAGAAGGTGTTTGAAGCAGCGCGGGCCCGGCGCATGGGCGGCCGGGCGACTCTTCTGTTCGTGGATGAGATCCACAGGTTCAACCGCGCCCAGCAGGACAGCTTTCTGCCCGTCATGGAAGATGGCACGATCACCCTGGTTGGCGCGACCACCGAAAATCCGTCCTTTGAACTGAATGCGGCCCTGCTGTCGCGCTCGCATGTCATGACTTTCCATTCTCTTTCCCGGGAGGCGGTCGAAAAACTGCTGGCCAGGGCGGAGGAAACGGAAGAACGCAAGTTGCCGCTGGATGCCGACGCGCGGCAGGTGCTGATCAGGATGGCGGATGGTGACGGACGCTCCGCCCTGACGCTTGCCGAGGATGTCTGGCGGGCGGCGGCGGAAGACGAGGTCTTCGATGCCGAGCGGCTGCAGGAGATCGTGCAGCGCCGGGCGCCGATCTACGACAAAAGCGCCGATGGTCACTACAACCTAATTTCAGCCTTGCACAAGTCCGTGCGAGGATCGGATCCGGATGCCGCGCTTTATTGGTTCTGCCGCATGCTCGATGGCGGCGAGGACCCGATGTACCTTGCGCGCCGCCTGATCAGAATGGCGGTGGAAGATATCGGTCTTGCCGATCCAAACGCTCTCGTTCAGGCCAATGCTGCCCGCGACGCTTATCAGATGCTGGGTTCGCCGGAAGGCGAACTGGCACTTGCCCAATCGCTCATCTATCTGGCTACGGCGCCCAAATCCAACGGGGCATATGTGGCCTACAAGGCTGCGGTGCGTGCGGCCAAAACCAGCGGGTCTCTGCTGCCGCCCAAGCACATTCTCAATGCCCCGACGAAGCTGATGAAGCAGGAAGGGTATGGGGACGGCTATCAGTATGATCATGACGCGCCGGATGGCTTTTCGGGTCAGGACTATTTTCCCGAGGAGCTTGGCCGTCAGACCTACTACGATCCGCCGCAGCGCGGTTTTGAACGAGAGCTCAGAAAGCGGCTGGAATACTGGGACAAGCTGCGCAAGGAGCGTCGCTGAGGACGATGGTCAGCCGTTTGCCGTGCTGAGCTTGTCCAATGCGTTTTGCAGCGATTCAATCAGCTTTTGCCGGTCGTCCGCACTGATTTCTTCGGGCAGATCGAAGGAGAGCTCATCGAGTTTTTGAGAGACCTCCGACAGTTCCGCGCGGTGAGCATTCGCTGCCTTTTCTTTCAGTCCGAGGACTTCATAAGTGGTCACGGGATAGGCGATGCCCTTGACGGTCACCTCGCCATTTTCCGCGCACTTAATATGGTCCTTCACCTGGGAGAAGGTTTCGAATGAGATCAGCGTCGAGCCAGGCATCGCCAGACTTTCCAGCCGGGAGGCGGTGTTCACGCCTCGGCCGATGATCGTGTAATCCAGACGGTCGTTGCTGCCGAAATTGCCGACGGTGCAATAGTCGGTGTGGATGCCCATCCGGCATTTGAGCGGCTTGGAAATTCCCGCTTCCCGCCAGACCTCCTGCAGCTCCGACATCCGCTCCTGCATTTCGATGGCCATCTTCACACAGGCCAGTGCGTCCTCGGTCACGCCGCGTGTTTCCGGGTCGCCGAAAAAGATGACGATGGCATCTCCGACATATTTGTCGATCGTCGCGCCGTATTTGAGCGCGATGTTCGACATCTCCGTCAGATACTGGTTCAAAATGCTGGTCAACTCTTCCGATTCCAACCGGTCGGCCGTCTCGGTGAAGTCGGCAATATCGGAAAAGAACACGGTCAGTTTTTTGCGCGTCGACGCGATCTTGACTTCCTGGCGTCCCTCGAAGATCGATTGATAAACTTGCGGCGACAGATATTTCGCGAGCTGATTGGACAGTTCCTCGAGCTTCGTGGACTGTTCGGACAATTGGTCTTCCACCGCCTCGCCGTGTTCAATCGTGGCTTCGTAAAGGACGCGGAGATCGTCCAGCTCGGCGCGCAGGGAATTGTTTTCCTCCTCCAGCGACTGAAGGTGGGAGGTCCGGCTATCGGGGGAGCCGTCTGCAATTGGCGGCGTCGTATTCTTTGAGCTCGTTGCCATTTCGCTTTATCGACTGTGACCGTCGCTCGACGGTTTCTTCTGGATCTGGTGGCACCTGGAATCCGGTGACTGAGTGTGCCGGACTTCGGAATCCGACGCATTCGGGACAGAAATCCTCCGCATCCAAACTCCGAGCCGGTCCCAGCTGCAACAAGCCCCGGAGAGTGAAGAGAATCACTCTTGGATGCAAAAGAGACATTACCTGAAGAACTGAGGGGGGACGTGCGAAAAAGTGTATCTTTTTGTTGACGAACCATATGCGCATCGCGGGAATACGCCTAATCAACCCAATGATGTGAACCGGTGTGACTGCGTGTCGTCGTTTCCTTCTTTGCCATGCCGCTTTTATGGCCCTTTAATCAAATATGCCCTCTATCTGTGCTAGGATTCCCATACTTTAGATTGCGGCGGCCCCATGAAGGAAATCGAACTCAGACTGGCGCTTGTCCTCTATGGAGGCGTTTCCCTCGCCATTTACATGCATGGTGTGAGCCGGGAGGTTTTGAACCTGGTGCGGGCCTCGAGTTTCCGGCTGGACCGCAATCTGGGTGGTCCGGCAAAAGACACGACGACTCGGGACCTTCCGCCGGTTCAAAGCGCTTTCCGTGATTTCCTCGATCTCATGTCCAGCGTTGCCGACATCAGGGTGGTTGTTGACTCGATCGCAGGAGCATCCGCCGGCGGGGTCAACGGCATCATGCTGGCAAGAGCGATCGCCCATGACCTGCCTCTCGACAGCCACAGTGAGATGTGGCTGGAAAATGCCGATGTCACCCGATTGGCACGGCCGCAGTCCGGATTTTCCCGTTACCTGAAACTGTCGGTTTCTCCGGTGCTGGATCAGCTTATTTCGTCACGTCTCGACAAACAGGTCGAGAGTGCGGAAACCCGTGATAAACTGCGCCAGTTCATGCAGTCGCGCTGGTTTTCGCCACCGTTTTCCGGCGAGCGGTTCATCGGCTGGATGCTGGATGCCTGCCGCAAGATGGAAAAAAACCGCGATACGGGAAGGACGCTCATTCCGCGCGGGCAGACGCTGGACCTATTTGTGACCATCACCGATTATCACGGGGTTAAACGGCGCATTCACCTGGATGATCCGGCCTACGTGGAAGAGTGGGATCACCGGCGGATTCTCAACTTTCATGCAGCGCACCGCACGTTGGGGAATGTCGACAGCCAGTTCTCGACGGGGAATATTCCCGAGCTGGTCTTCGCTGCCCGCGCAACCTCGTCCTTCCCGGGCGCTTTTCAGCCCGCGACGATCGCGGAAATGGAACGGGCGCTTTCCAGCCACAAGCTCGCCTGGCCTTATCGTGACGCTTTTCTCTTAAGGATGGGGCTGACGCGCGAAACGATTGCTCAGCATTGTTTCGTCGACGGAAGCGTCGTCATGAACAAGCCCTTCGCACCGGTAATTGAGGTAATGCAGAACCAGCCGGCAGCACGTGAAGTCGCCAGGCGGTTGATATACGTGGATCCGGCACCGGTCGAGACAGAGGAGGAAGAGGGGAGATCCATCGAACTCCCGGGCTTCTTCAGGGTGATCCTCGCTTCGCTGGCACATATTCCGCGCAATGAGCCCATTGGGGACGATCTGAAGGAACTGGAACAGAACAACCGGCGCAGCCGCTGGCTGTCGCAGTTGATCGATGCCACAGGGCCGATGGTGGATCAGGCCGTCTCCGGTCTTTTGCCTAAAAAAGGGGGGGTGACGCCCGAGATGCTTTCAAAATGCCGGAAGGACGCAACCGTCACGGCCTTCGAACAGGCAGGATTTGCCTTCCTGAATTACCAGTCCTTGAAGCTGCATGCCATTGCCGAGCGGTTGGCGGGGCTGACGGCCAAGTTAAGCGGCGTGGCAAGTGCGCCGAAATATGAAGAAGCTGTCCTGGGAGAAATCTCCCGGTATTTTTCGGAGCTGACCGCAAACAGCGAGGACAGGCTTGGGCGCACGGATCCGAATGTCGTCGCAATACTGCGCGGTCTCGACGTCGATTACCGCATCCGGCGCATTCGGTTCGCCATTCGCAAGCTGAATGGCTTCTATCACTACGAACTGGAAAAGGGGCTGCCGAAGCCCTGGATTGAAGCTCTCGACCGGATGAAGGGTATTCTTTACGAGCAGATAGATCATCTGAGCTGGCGGTGGAACGAGAACTTTTATGGCAGTGGAATGCGGCAGCAGTCCAATGCGATCTTCACTGACATTGAAGCCGGCAAGTCCGGCGTGGGCGACCGGATCGTGCCCTTGCTGAAAGACTTTTCCCAAATGATGGGGTTGGCGGACCTGGATCGGCTTCAGGATGAATTGTTTGCGACAACGGCGCGTGAATGCCTGGACAAGGACCGGCACGCGTCCTTGCTGCGGTTCTATATCGGCTTCGGATTCTACGACCTGATCACGTTTCCCGTTCTTCAGAGGAACGACTTTGCTGAAGTCACGGAAATTCTTGTTGACCGGATCAGCCCCCGGGATGCTGTCAGTCTCTACACCGAAGGCTTTGATCTGAAGGGCAAATCGCTGAATGCTTTCGGCGCCTTTTTCAATCGCGGTTGGCGGGAGCACGACTATCTGTGGGGCCGGCTGAATGCCGCCGATCGTCTCGTCAGCATTGTATTGTCCGCCGCGGGTGAGGGCGCTTTGCCGCAAGCACGCGTCAACCAGGCCCGCGCTCAGATCTTCCTGGCAGTCCTGGAGGAGGAGCGGGACAAACTGTCCGATATACCTGAGGAAATCGATCGGGTAGACAAGCTTATAAGGTCCACTTATCCGGATTTCGCCCATGTGGCGGAAGAGGTATAGCTATGGGGTCGTGCCCCAAGTTTGTTGATGAAAACGGCGCAGTTTTCTTGACGTAGCGTCTCATGTATCGCTACGCACTATCTTGGCGATGAAATCGCGGATGGATTTTTAGTTTATGAGCTTCGTATCCAACACTTTCGGAACTGGCCCCGGTGCTTTTCTGGCAATGTTTGCCGGGCTGTATCTGACGAGTCTGTTTGTGCTGTTCTCAACCGGTCTGACGATGACGGCGCTGAACAGGCGCCATCCGGACCGGAAAATCCAGAAACGCGAACCGACCCACGACGCGCTCCGGGACATCAAGTCGTCGATGGTTCAGCTGTCGATCACCAGTTGCTGCCTGTCGTTCGGGC
>JBNLAU010000144.1:0-11986 GCA_050302295.1 Roseibium sp.
AGCGGCACGGTCACCATTTCCAGCCAGTAGTCGGTCGGTTTGTTGAAATCGAGTTCCACAGTGGTGTTGTCGCCGAAGGTGAAATAGCCGAAATCGCCCATGCTATCGATATTGACCTTGGCCAGTTCGCTCAGCTCCTCGCGGGAATAGACACCATCCTGATTGGTGTCGAAGCCCTGGACGGCGAATGCCGTGTACACGTCGTCGAAGCGAAAGACATGATCGACTGCAACGGCCATGCCCGCGTCATCGAACACCAGTTTCGACCTTGCTTCCACGAAGACATGAGGGTGCGCCGACGCAGCCGTTAGGGAAACGAGAACCACCGCCAGACAGACGGCAATCCGGTCGGCGGCCGCAGTCAGCGTCGCGAAAATCGAAGAACGGAATAATTGCACCGGGGTCACCCATCAGGTCAGATGTAATATGTTTACATGGCCAAAGATCTGCTTGGCTATAGAAGACGGCAGGAAGATGGCGCATTCTCTTCCGCACCGCAAAATCTCTGCGGAACAATTTTCACACAATTGACGAATGAGAGAAACATTTCATCCATGATGATGGTGGATATTAGGAGAAAAGAGACATTCTTCCCCGAATGGGGCCTAAAATATTTATAACAATAACCAGCATACCGAGCCAGTTATGAACGCCTTGCACACATCAGTTCACCACAGCGCCGTTTTCGATCATCCTGAAATGGGGAACCATGAGGATATCGTTTTCATTCAGGACAAGGACACCGGCCTGAAAGCGATCATTGCTATCGATGACACGACGCTCGGCCCCGCACTCGGCGGCTGCCGTGTCTGGCCATACAAAAATCCTTCCGATGCACTGACCGACGCCCTGCGCCTGTCCCGCGGCATGACCTACAAGAACGCGCTGGCAGGCCTTGATCACGGCGGTGGCAAGTCAGTCATCATCGCCGACCCGCGCAAAGACAAAACCCCGGAAATGATGGAAGCGTTCGGCCGCCACGTCGACCGGCTTTCCGGAAACTATATCACGGCGGAAGATGTCGGAGTGACGACGGACGACATGGAAGCGGTTGCCCGTTACACCCCCCATGTGCGGGGCACCCGCGCAACCGGGCTCGGCGATCCCTCCCCATTTACGGCACTTGGCGTCTTCGAGGGCATCAAGGCCTGCGCCAGGCATGTCTTCGGCAGTGACAACCTGAGCGGCAAGACCGTCTCGGTGCAGGGCGTCGGCCATGTGGGCTTCGACGTGGCTCGCCGGCTGCACGAGGCCGGAGCCAGGCTGATCGTCTCCGACATTCACGCACCGGCCGTGTTGAAAGCCATAGAGATCTTTGGCGCGACCGCCGTCGATCCGGGAGAAGCGCATATGGTCGACGCGGATATCTTCGTCCCCTGCGCGCTTGGCGCCGGGTTGAACGCCCGAACCATTCCGCACATTCAGGCCCGGATCGTTGCGGGCTCCGCCAACAACCAGCTTCAGACACCGGCTGACGGCACCGCGTTGAAAGAGCGCGGCATTCTGTATGCGCCGGATTACGCGATCAATGCCGGCGGTGTCATTTCCGTCGCGCTCGCAACGCCGGGCGGCAATGATACGCTCGTTCGTGAAAAGACCCTGGCAATCGGAGAAACGCTGACCAGGATCTTCGAACGCGCCGACAAGGAAAGAACCACACCCGAAAAGATCGCCGACGCTATGGCCGAAGAGCGGCTGGCAAAGGCCAAAGCCGCCTGAGCTGCCATTTGTGAACGATCCAAGGAGGCCGCATTTCACCGGCTTCCCCGAAAGTCCGATGAGACCTCCAACGGCCGAAACATGCGCCTCGGCACCGAAATCGCCAGCGCGACGACTTGCGGGCAATTGCAGGCTTCACCGGAGGCCTGCCCTTTCCCGTCTTCAGCACTTCGTGGACACCAGTGCCGTTTGCCGATCCCTGCGTCCAACCGGACGTCTTCCAATCACGGGGCACCGGGTCCGCGCTCCGGATCGCCACGATCAGGAGCGGTTTGATGACCGTTGCGGCGGAAACGCAAAACTCAAGCCACGGACTGCATCTCCCAGACATCCAACGGCGCTGTCATCGAGCCAATCTCTATCCTGTGCGGAATAATCTTCACCACTGCGTAATTCGGGTCGTCAACACCTGAGACATATGCCAGCAGACCGTCGAACCAGCAGGCCTTTCGATCGTGCTCCGCCGTGGATATTTCCGCATTCCCTTCGATTTGCAGCCATTTCTGAGCGCTGAAATCGTTTGCGCCGAGAGTCGCGTGCACGAGCGGATTTGCCCGGATTTGCGCAATTTTCCTTGAATCCAGATAGGTGCTGAACCAGACGGAAAGATCCGGCTGCATTCTGCCCGCGACGAAACGCACCCACGGCGCCCCTTTCTCCGTCAGCGTCGCCACGGACACCAGTTGCAGACCGGGTGCGAGATCCAGAATCCTTTGTTTGATATCGGACATTTCAAGTTTCCTTTTGCTCGTGTTTACGCATGTCAATTGGCCACGGCCGTGCCGTGGCAGCCGGACTGGAGGGCTCTGCCGTGGAAAGCAGGCCGGACACCGGAAAGTTTCATACACTTATGCATGAAACTTTCGCACAGCTTTCCGACCGTGTAAATACAGGAGTGTATGAAACCGGAGATCCGAATGAGCCGACCTGCCAAGGTAACAGCTGAAGAATGGATAGAAATTGGTCTCGACGCCCTTCGTCACCAGGGGTTCGAAGCGCTCAAGGCCGACAGTCTTTCCAAGGCGCGGCAGGTGACGAGAGGGAGTTTCTACAACTACTTCAAGACAGTGACAGACTATCACGTCGCGGTGATCCAACGCTGGAAGGAAATTGCTGCGCAGGACGTGATCCTGAAGCTCGACAGACTGCCGTCAAGGCGCGCCGCGCTCGAGGAATTGTTGCGGCTATCTTTCGGCAGCCGTGACCGGCTGGAGCGCCAAATGCGCATATGGGCTGAAAACGATCCTGCGGCGCGTGAAGCTTTGGCCGCGGTGGACGAGATCCGTCTTGCCTATCTGAAGCGGCTTCTGGTGGAAAACGGCGTCCCGGCAGAGCGCTCGGCCGCACGTGCAAATATTATCTACGACTGCTATCTTGGATGTTCCATGCGGCGCAAGCTGACCCCCGAGGAACTTGAAGAGCTGGTATCGGACCTCATGACGTTGTGCAAATAGCCGCTCGGCCACATTTTCCGCGAACGAATGCCTGGCGACGCCCGGTTCCCCACGCCATCATGACCTTGCCACGCCAAGATCCGCGCACACGCCCGGACAGGCTGCTCGGACCATACGGCCATGAGCATGTCGCGTTACTATGGGCTCAGGACAATTGCCGCTCATTCGCGGACTTGAACAGCTGGCGCACCATGACCTTGGCGTCTTCCACGGCCGTCTCGCCCATCTCGGCATAACAGGCAGTCACGCCCTCATGCAGCAGGTACAGCTTCGAGGCGAATTGCTCCTGACCGCTGAGCTCTCCGAAGAACTGCAACAGCTCACCCTTGTGGCGCTTGACCATGGCCTCGATTTCAATGCTGTCGGGATTGGCGGCCAGCGCCTGGCGGAACAGGCATTCCTTGCCTTCGGTCATGCGCATCCAGCCACCAAGCTTGTCGAACAACTGCTCGGCAGCCGCAAGGCCTGGTTCCTTCACGCCCTCGCGCACATACGTCATATAGCGGCGGTGCCGGTGCTCCAGCGCCCCGAGAACCATTGCTGCGCGGGACGGAAAATGCCGGTAGAGCGTGCGCATGCTGACGCCTACGCCCGCCCGGAGCTCAGGAACGCTCGGCTCAGCGAACCCTCTGCTCCAAAACACCTTTTCCAGGCCGGCTGCAATTTGTTCTTGAGCGCTGTCCATTTTTGAATTGTGGAATGTATACAATATCTTTGCAATACAAACGTTCATCAAAGCTAGTTTGAATCTTACTTATTCAAGGAATTTCGTTCCAAGTGGTATACATATGAAATATCCATATAGAAAACCCCTCAGATATTTGGAGAGAATAAATTAAATTCACAGAAACTATAAATATCTCACCGGCATTCAAAACATCATGAATTTGCACCATCACCCGAATACCAGTTCGCGAGAAAATCAACAAACGCACGCACCTTGGCGCTCAGGTGACGCCTGTGCGGATATACTGCGTGAATACCAACCATCGGCTCCTCATACTCCTCAAGAAGCGTGACGAGCTTGCCCTGCTTAAGTGCCTCGGCGACAAAAAACAGCGGCGTCCGCAGGAACCCAAGATCACAAAGAGCGGCTTCGCGCCCCGCCGCCGCGCTGTTGACTTGCAGCGGGCCTTTGACCGGAACGGAAATCCGTTCTCCCTGGTCATAAAAGACCCAGTTCTGCTTGAAGCGGTAATTCGTATCGATAATACAGGGCCGGCTGCCAAGGTCCGCGGGAGCTCTCGGCGCGCCATGGGTTTCGATAACTTTCGGGCTCGCGCAAATGACAGTGCGGAACGACGCGACCTTGCGCGCGATCAGGCTGGAATCTTCCAGTTGGCTGACCCTGACAGCCAGATCAAATCCGTCTTCCACCAGATCGACGAACCGGTCCTCCAGGCGCAGATCCAGATTGATTTCCGGATAACGCACCAGGAACTGCATCATCGCCTTGTTCAGGCTGTCGTCGCCCATGGACCGGGGTGCTGAAACCCGGAGCCGCCCGCGCACCTCCTGGTGTGAGGACTGCACGGAGGCCTGCAGGTCATCGATCCGCTGCAGGATTTCTGCAGCTTCCTTGTAGTAGGCCTCACCAACCTCCGTGAGAGAGACCTGCCGGGTGGTTCTGTTCAGCAGCCGTACGCCAAGTTCGTCTTCCAGCTCTCCGACATATTTCGACACCAGAGCCTTGGAGCGCCCCATTTCACGGGCGGCGGCGGAGAACCCGTTTGAATCGACAACTTGAATGAAACAGCGCATCCGGGTGATTGAGTCCATCCGGTTTCCTTCCGCTCCGGCGAGATCTGGCAGATCGAATTTGATATTTGATACCCGCTTGCGACTTGCCCCGCATTGCGATGTCAAACTCAAGAAATCCGACAGAAACAAAAACCTGACAGTTACCCGTATTTAATCTGAAATTCGTTCTGAGCATGCCGGAATCGAGAGGAACTTCAGGTTCGGGGTGTCCGGGGAATTACTTACCGCACTTTTCGCGCCGGGGTCAAAAGCGCCGAGGGACGCCAGTGTGCATCCAGCCGGATCGGCGCTTCAACGAGCGGCATTACCCGTTCAAGGATCTCCTCCGGCGCCCCAGCCGCGCGGCACCGGTCAGAAGCCGCATGATCAGCAGGCCGCCAACAGCGCCCAGGCCGGCGCTGGCAAATCCGGTCGTGGTCACCGGCACCGCCGGTTCATAGTCTTTCGCGGTCGCCTGCGCCAATTGCGCATCAAATCCACGGGCGAAGATGACGAGCCTCCGGATCGGGCCGGCGGTCTGCAGTTCCTCTTGCTGCTGCTTAAGTCGGCTCAGCCGGATTTCCGCATTCAGCATGCTCTCTCCGCGAGACCTGACGAAGGGATCGCTGGAGGCCTTCTGCCGCGCAATGGCTTCGGCGGAGGTGAGACCGTGCTCTGCCGCATCCCTGTTGAAGTCCGCCAGAACTTCTTCCAGGGCGTCGATGGCGCCGCCAAGTCGCTGACGATATTGCTGCGAAAACTCGGGCAACTGAGACGTGGCCGTTCCGCCCATCAGCATCACAATCAGCATTATGATCCGCGCCATTTCCGTCTCCTTTGGCCGCCTTGCGCTCTAGTCCTGCAGGGCGACGATACCGGCTTCCGCTTCTTCGCTGCCGAAAGCCAGCCGCACACCTTCCGCATCCCAATCCAGGGTCGAAATCGCCCCTTTCCCGGGCCTGCGGAGCAATACCTCTGCATTGTCGCCAAATCGGGACATCATGATCATGCCGTCCTGATAGCCGATCGCGACAACCTCTTCCTTGGGATGGCAGGCAACGGCCGTCACAAGCGAGTCCCCACGCACTCCAAGCTGCAAGGGCGTCTGCCCCATCGGGCCGGTCTTGCCGAAAAAGGGCCAGAGGATTGCCGCGGTGGCGCCGGACGTTGCCAGATATCTGCCTTTGACCGACCAGCTGAAGGATTTGACCTTGGCCGGATAGCCGGTCATGCGCATGTCCTGACCATCCGACAACCGCCATCCGTGCAGCGCATTCTCCTGCATGGCCGTGACAAGATACTTGCCGTCGGGCGAAAAACTGACGCCGAGATGCGCGCCCTTCCAGCTCAGCTCCACCGGTGCTCCCGCGGTACCCGCCCACCAGAGCGTCGCCCCGTCATACCGGGAAACCGCAAGACGAGTGCCTTTCGGTGCAAAAGCAAGGCCGCCGACCGCGCGCTCATGGGCAAATTCCCTTTCGCGGCCATCGCCGAGCCGCACCCAGGCGGTGCGCCCGCTCGCAAAGGCAACGGCGCCGGACGGTCCCGTCGCGATGAGGTCGATCCACTTGCGCGGGCGCTCTGCGACAAGCTCCGCGGCCCCGTCCGCCGCACTTGCATAGATACAGCCGTCATCGCCGGAGGTGACAAGCCCCTTGCCGTCCCTCATCGGTTCCGCTGCCAGCAGACCGGCCTTATGCGGCCGGAGCCTGCTCTCACCGGTTCCCGAATACAGGATTTCGCCCTCCCCCGAGGCGAAATAGGCGCAGTCTTTCAAAAAGCCGGCGCGGACGACAAATCCGTCCACGTCCACGGGTGCAACGGTCGGCAAATCAATAAATCCCTGTTATGCGGCGCAGGCGGCGAAGCTGTCTTTCAACACATCCCAGTTGAGATCGCGGCCGATGAAAACAAGACGGCTCTCGCGCGGCTCATCGGCTTTCCAATCGCGCTGATGGTCGCCTTCGACGATCATGTGCACACCCTGGATGACATAGCGTTGCGGATCGTCCTTGAACGACAGAATACCCTTCAGGCGCAGGATGTTCGGCCCCTGTATCTGCGTCACCTGGTTGATCCAGGGAAAGAACATGTCCGGGTTGAGGTCGCCTGCCTTCAGCGAGATACTCTTCACCGCATGCGGATCCTCGTGGTGATGACTGTGCCCGTGGTCATGGTCATGGTCATGGCCGTGATGGTGGTGGTCATGATCGCAATCCGGTCCGCATTCATCGGCATGATGGCCATGTTCCAGGAAATGAGGGTCCAGCGACAGAACCCGATCGAGGTCGAACGCGCCCCGGTCCAGCACCTGGGCAATATCGATGCCGCAGCGCTCGCTCCGGTGAAGGACGGCGTACGGGTTGATTGCCCGGATACGGGTTTCGACATTCGCCAGTTCTTCTTCGCTGACCAGATCCGTCTTGTTGATCAGGATCACGTCCGCGAAGGCCACCTGATCTTCTGCTTCGTCCGTATCCTCAAGACGCTGAAGCACATGGCGGGCATCGACGACAGCCACGACCGCGTCGAGTTTCGCCGAGGCGCGGACATCATCATCCATGAAGAAGGTCTGGGCGACCGGGGCCGGGTCGGCAACGCCGGTGGTCTCCACGATAATGGCATCGAACGCGCCCTTGCGCTTCATCAGGTTCTGCACGGTCCGGATAAGGTCGCCCCGCACCGTGCAACAAATGCAGCCGTTGTTCATTTCAAAAATTTCTTCATCGGATTCGACAAGAAGATCGTTGTCGATTCCAACCTCGCCGAATTCATTGACGATGACCGCGTAGCGCTGGCCATGGTTTTCCGTCAAAATCCGGTTGAGAAGAGTTGTTTTACCAGCTCCCAGATACCCGGTCAGAACAGTGACGGGGATCTGTGCCGGAGCGTCTTGTGTCGCAGTCATTGCGCAGCTTCCTGACGTGATAAATTGTGATGACCTGCCCGGCAGGTTTCTTGGCGGCGAATATAAGCACATCCTTGAGGCAATGGGAGAGCCAGCGGCAATTTTCCCAAGATGACCTGTGCTGCGAACATCTGGGCCGAACCAATTCCCAGTCATTCCGCCTTTCCAACCGTATCCGGCACGCTCTAATTTCAACTGAAGCGCAAAGGCAAATACGAAAGGCACCTCATGCTGAAGACGATCGCCGGCTTCGACCGGATTGGCGAGGAAAATGCCTTTGCCGTTCTGGCACGGGCAACAGAACTGGTAAATCAGGGCCGCGATATCATCAATCTCGGCATCGGCCAGCCTGATTTCAAGACACCGGACCATATTGTCGAAGCGGCCATAAAAGCCCTCAGAGATGGTCATCACGGCTACACCCCGGCAACCGGCATCGCCCCCTTGAGAGAAGCGGTTTCGGCTGACCTCCTGAAGCGCCATGGCGTCGAAACCGATCCCGGCAACGTAATGATCGTGCCCGGCGGCAAGGTGACGATGTTCATGGCAATCCTGATGTTCGGTGAGCCCGGAGCGGAAATCCTCTACCCGGACCCGGGCTTTCCGATCTACCGGTCGATGATCGAATTCACCGGCGCCCGCCCGGTTCCGGTACCTATTCGCGAGGAAAACGATTTTGCCTTTTCCGCCGAGGAGACGCTGGCGCTGATCACCGGCAAGACACGCCTTTTGATCCTGAATTCACCGGCCAATCCGACAGGCGGCGTGACACCGCGCTCCGAAATCGAAACGCTCGTCAAGGGTTTGGAAGACCATCCGGGGGTCGCCGTGCTGTCGGACGAGATCTATTCGCAAATGACCTACGACGGCATGGAACACGTTTCCCTGCTGCAGTTCCCCTCCCTGCGCGACCGGCTGATCCTGCTGGACGGCTGGTCGAAAACATATGCCATGACCGGCTGGCGCATGGGCTTTTCCCTCTGGCCGGATGCATTGATCGATAAGGCACGCAAACTTGCCGTCAACGCCTGGTCCTGCGTTAACGCACCAGCTCAATTTGGAGGACTGGCAGCCCTGACCGGCCCGCAAACGGCGGTCACGGAAATGGTCAGGGAATTCGACACACGGCGCAAGGTCATTGTGGAGGGGCTGAACGCGATTGAAGCCGTCTCCTGCCGCACACCGCTTGGCGCCTTCTACGCCTATCCGAACATCGGGAAAACCGGATGGAAAGCGAAAGAACTCGCCTCCGCTCTTCTGGAAGAAGCTGGCGTTGCTGTGATCGGCGGACCGGATTTCGGCATTTTAGGGGAAGGTTACATTCGTTTATCTTACGCAAACTCCACTCAAAACATCAAAACCGCCCTCGAACGCGTCAAAACTTTCCTGGAAACCAACGAAAGACCTTCCGTGTAATCTTTGATTAACGATGTCAGCTTGTTACACAAGAAGAAAATTCTGAATATTCGCAAAACCTTCCTTTACGTATCCCATTTGTTAAACTTTTATCGCATTGATATGAGCTGAATCCGGAGTAGTAGCGTGGGTACGGACACAGGAATGGTTGAAAGCATAACTCTGGATCTGGAACAGTCGTTCGGCGATCTGAATGAGTGCGTCCTTGTGACGAATGCTGAAAGGACCATTGTCTTTGCCAACAAGGCCATGGAAAGGCTGTTCAAGGTCAGCCGCGAGGACCTGATCGGCACGCAGACGAAGCGCTTTTTTGCCGATCACTCCCAGTTCGACGGGATGGGGGAAATCTACAAAACCCCGTCAGACCAGCGGCACAGGAAATCATACGAGATAGATCTGGTTCTGGGCGACGGCTCGAAAACAACGGTCGAAGTTGTCAGCGCTCCGCTCTTTGATACCAATCGCGATCTGTCGGGAATCTTGTTCATCGCCCGTGACATTAGCGAACGTAAAGCGCTTGAAGCCAAGCTCAGCGACATTGCGCTCACTCTTGAAGACGCGCTCGACGCAATCTCGGAAGGGTTCGCTATCTTTGACGCCGACGACCGGCTGATCATCTGTAACGACAATTACCGCGATATCTACGCCCATTCCGCACCGGCCATTTTTACAGGCAACCGTTTCGAGGATATCCTGCGGTTCGGCTTGAACAAGAAGCAGTATGACACGGGTGCGGCAAGTGACGACGAATGGCTCGCAGAACGGCTCCGGAGCCACCAGAGCGCAGATGGCGAGGTCGTTGAGCAGAAGCTGGAAGACGGCCGCTGGATCAGAATTTCCGAAACCCGGACGAAAAGCGGCGGTGTTGCCGGCATTCGCACTGATATCACGGAACTGAAGGAAGCAAAGGCCCGGGCCGAAAACGCCTACCAGAATCTGTCGCTGATTGCGGACAATGTGTCTGTCAGCATTACGGAAGTCGATCTTGACGGCAATTGCGTGTTCATCAACAAGACCGGCTGCCAGTGGTTCAATGACAAACCTGAGAAGCTGGTCGGCACACGGCTGCGCGACCGCCTGCCCTGGAAAGAGCGGGAAGTTATCCGCTCGATGTTCCGGCAAGCATTCATGGGCGAAAAGACAAAGTCAGAAGTCAGTTTGAATTTTCCCGACGGGGTGCTGCGGGAATGCGTGATGGAGGTCAACCCGCGCCGGAACGATAACGGTGGCGTGGACGGCCTTGTCGTGCTGGTCACCGATATAACGGATCGAAAGAGAACGGAGCGCACGCTCGCGGAGCTTTATGCGATCACATCGACCCGCGAACTGGATCACGAAGACAAGATCGCCGAAATTCTCCGCCTCGGCTGCGAGCACTTCGACCTTCCCTTCGGTATCATCAGCCATGTCGTTGACGATCGTTTCACCATCACCCATTCCCACTGCCCGAATGGAGAACTGCTTCCAGGGGCGTCCTTCGACCTCAAGGACACCTACTGCTTGTTGACACTTGAAGCGGATGGCCCGGTTGCCACCGCATGCGCCGAAAAGTCCGAATTCTCCAGTTATCCTTGCTACGAAATGTTTGAACTGGAGGCCTATATCGGCGCGCCGCTTCTCGTGAACGGCGTTGTTCACGGAACGATTAATTTCACATCGCCCGAGCCAAGAAAGCGTGAGTTCACTTCTGCCGATATTCAGATTGTCCGCCAGTTCGCCGATTGGGTCGGCCACGAGATCGCCCGCCAGCGCGACCATCAGGCGTTGATGGACGCCAAAATCAACCTGGAACGGGTTGCAAGCATCGATGATCTGACACAGGTCCTGAACCGCCGGGCATTCCTGGAACGCGCCAACACGGAAATTCAACGTTTCCGCCGAACGAAGCGGCCCTTTACCGCTGTCATGCTGGATATCGACAAGTTCAAGCAAATCAACGACCGGCACGGCCACGCCGCCGGTGATGAGGTTCTGAAGAAATTCGCCGACACAGTCAGCGGAGCGCTACGTGCAATCGATGTCTTTGGCCGTGTGGGCGGCGAAGAATTTTGCCTCATCCTCAACAACACCAGCATGGACGAAGCCATTCCGATCTGCGAAAGGCTGCGCGAAAAAATCGTCGCGGAGTGTCAGCACGAATCCGTCGAACAGACGGTCACGTGCAGCATGGGCATCGCCACATCGGCGCGTGAGGATGTGGAGTTTTCCTCACTCATGCAAAAGGCCGACACAGCGCTCTATGAGGCCAAGTCCGGCGGCCGCAACAAATGCATAGCGTATAAGCGGGATGCCGCGCCGATCCCCGGATTCTAATACCACCCGCAACAAACAAGAACCGATCTGACTGCGTTTGGAGGCTGTTTTGCCGCGTCGCAGGTTTTGGACGATAATTTAATCGGATAGTTTCTGCGCCAGCCGCACACCCGGCGGCGGCGAGCTTTCACGCACCTTGATTTCAGGTTCGATAACGATCGGCGTGTTGGGCACCCGGTCACCGCCGATCTGGCGCAAGAGGGTCAGTGCTGCCAGACGGCCTATCTTGTCCGCCTGGTTGGCGACCGTTGTCAGCGCCGGTGTACGTGCATCGGCCCCATCAATATCGTCATAACCGGTGATCGCCATATCCGGCCCCGGCTCCACACCTTTCCGGCGGAGCGTGGTCATCATGCCGAATGCCACAAGATCGTTGAAACCGACGACGGCCGTTGGCCGGTGGTCGGCTTCCAGGATTTTCGGAACGGCCGCGCGG
>JBNLAU010000145.1:0-17068 GCA_050302295.1 Roseibium sp.
GGAATATGTCGATTGCCGCTGGAATGCCGCCCATATCGAGCTTGAGATGAGCTTTCGCCATCCGCCGGTCTTCCATCGCGGCCTCGGCCACCCGCATCGTCTTGTCGCTCAGACAGAACCCGTGAACCGTGATACGCGGGATCGCCCCGATAAGTATCGTCTCTTCTTGACCGCCATAGTGCGCGTCTGCAGGCTCGGACATAGTGTCCAGGTAGCCGGGCATGTCTTTCAAGTCTGGATTAGCACTCATTCTGTCACCTATTCAGCGATCTCGGCCCCGACACCTTCCGAGTAGTCACCGGAAGTCACTTTGCCGTTGCGATAGTTTTTAAAGACGACTGCCCTCCGCGCCTGGTCGGCCGGTGTGGACGCTCTCGGGGTCACGAGGTCGGAGGGATTATCAACCATCGCCGCCAGATTGGACTGGGTCGCGCAGCCGAAGTTCTCGTAAAGTGTGTTTTGACCGATGCCCCCACCGATATTTCGAGGCCAGTTCCCGCACTCGCCGGCAGTTGCCTGCATACGGGGATATGAGAGGCGAATCGGCGCGTCCGCAGACGCGTCCTGAACCGGATATGTCCGCGTGCTGATGTGCGAACGCTTCAGGCCGCCATGTTGCAGCGCACGCCGGATGTCGGGCGTAACCGCATGAACCGCGGAATCGTTTGCGCCTCCCGAAGGTACCAGGATCTCCACCCTGCCGTTGCCCTTCCGCTGCGACTCCTGCGCAAAGGCCGTGATTGTGTCTTCGATGGGCCCGACAAGGCGGCGCGTGTTGCGGCCGATGGGCAGATCGAGCGTTTCCGGCTCTTCCGTCACGACAATGGGATGCTGCAGCCGGTAGTCGTGAGAAGCCAACATTTGGCTCTGCGACTGCGGCGCCTGGCATGCGGCCAGGACGAGACATCCGAATACAATAAGTGCGGACCTGGGAGCAATTGCGGTCAGGATCGTGTTTTGCCTGTTCATCCGTCCGTCCTCACTTATAGATGAAGCCAACTTGGCCATGGTACGTGCCCTCGGTCATTTTCCCACTGACGCTGTAAATCTTGTTTAAGCGATTCAAGAAAATTGATTCGGCATCTGAAGGCGCCATCAGGTTCTTGTCCGGGCGAACCAGTTTCTGCGGAGCAACGGGGCGGATTACGTAAGGGGTCACAAAGACCACGAGTTCGGTCTGTTTACGCAGAAAGTCACGGCTCTTGAACAGCGCGCCCAGGATCGGGATTTGCATGAGCCCCGGGACCCCTTCAATCGACTGCGCATAGGATTCCTTGAGAAGGCCGGCCATGACCAGCGTGCCGCCGGAGGGTAATTCCACGGTCGACTCGGCCCGGCGCACCTTCAGGGCGGACAGCGTGATTCCACCGGTGGAGACAGCGCCGTCGTTGCTGAGCTCACTCACCTCTGTTTTCACCCGCAGGCTGATCCGGCCTGCAGAAAGTACCACGGGAGTAAAATCCAAGCCGACACCGAACTTCTTGAATTCAATGCTGATTTCGTTGTCGCTCTGAGCAACCGGGATAGGGAATTCACCACCAGCCAGAAAGCTTGCATTTTCGCCGGAAATCGCCGTCAGCGTCGGTTCCGCGAGCGTTCGGATTACGCCATCGCGCTGAAGCGCCTCTATCTGTGCAGTAATGCTAGTCGCGCCGCTGCTGAACCTGGCGCCGGCCTGTGCCTGGTTGACGATGGACGAATTGACATTGAAGTTCGGGAGGTTTTGCATAAACGGAACCCAGTTGCCGGCTCCGATTGTTCCCGTGAACTGAACACCAAGCTGCTTGATGATCGAGCGTTCGACTTCTGCCACCGTCACCTTCAGATGCACCTGATCCTTGCCTTGGACCGAAATCAGATTGACGACAGCATCCGCCGATTCTGCCCCCTGAAACTTGGCTGCGATATCGGCAGCCTGTTGAGCTTCCAGAGTGCTCTTCGCCGTACCACTCAAAACCACGCTGCCATTGATTGATTCGGCACTGATATTCGATTCCGGAATCAGTTTGCGGATGATGCGCGTGAGATCGGACGTGTCCTTTTCCACCCGGAGATCGAAGCTCGCCAGCTCCCGACCGCTGCGGCCGAAGAGCACAAGGCGCGCCTGACCGGACGTGTTGCCGATGACGAATATCCTGCGCGATGTTCTTAGAACGGCATCGGCAATTTCAGGGTTGGATACCAGGACATCGGCTGCATCCTCCGCGAGGTTGATCACGACGGACCGCCCGACGCCAACATTCAGGATACGACCGCTTGCACGTTCCCCCGCCGCGATGTGAACCTGGCTAGGGAAATTGTCCTGAGCATTTGCGGAACGCACTGAAAGACCAGCTGCAGTTCCCAGGACCATGGCTGCTACCACAATATTTCGAAAAAGGCTTTTCATTGCGCCCCTCTTACTGGACGTACCTGTTTTAACCGGCATCATTGTGCACCTGTCTGGCTGGTCACGCCGTATTTCACGTAGCTGACACCGCGGCGGTGGCTACTATCTTCTTCTGCATCGTCCGCTGAATCCTGCGCGCTGCGCAGGGCCAGTGAAATCGTTCCGATCTGTTGTGCCTGAGCAACCACTTCGGACTGAGACAGTGTCAATTCCAGAGTTGCTGTTCTCTTGGGCGACAGGTTCTTTTGATCCTGCTCGCCAGCCGTCGTAGTGTCGATGGCGAGAACCCTGACGTTTTCCAGCATTGTCTGACTGATGGCGCTGCCATTGGACTTGCGTGTGAGAATGAGATCCACCTTGTCACCGGGCAGAATGAAGCCTCCGGCCGAGGTCTCGGCCTCAACACTCACGGCAATCGCACGTTTACCCTTGGGCAGGATCGCCGCCATGAAGCCCTTGTCGGTATTAATCAGCCGCTCGGGACGAATCGGTTCGCCGGCAAAGATCGGCGCCCGGGCGATTCGCCCCCGATATTCATCGTCCGCGGAGGGAGACGTTTTCTTGGTAACTGCGCCAACAGGAATCGCATCCTCCGGCCAGCCAGCCCAAGAGAAGTCATCCTGACCAAGTTTCGCACCGAGCGGAATATCCTTGGCGGCGACCAGAACCTTCGCCCTTTTCTCGGTAGCCGGCGCTTGAACAATTTTTGGCTCAGGGGTGCTGCCACCGGACATCATAACCATGCGAAACGCAACAAAACCTGCCGCGACCGCAATTGCCAGTACCATTATCCGAGCGATTTTCATGACCAAAGACCCAATATTTCGATGCGCGCATGCGCTGTCGTTCAGTAGGATGAGGGGTAATTGGTCAAAACATGGTTAATCAGGAGTAGATGTTTTCGGTTAACATTCGTTAACTTTACTGAACACTTCCCCATACCGGCCGAAGTTAGCGAAAAACGGGGAATTTATCATTTTAGATTCAACTAATCCCAGCGCTGATCTGCCGTGGACACCTTTTACACGGCACCGCTTTTTCAGGAAATTTTCTCAAGATTTAACATTTCCGTCCGGTGACAGGCCGCTATCCGGCACAAAACCGTACCGGCGATTCTCTCAAAGTCTTGCGTGAATTGGGAACGGTTCAATGCGTGTCGTAGCCGCCGGTACAAGACCGGCGATGGCCTCAGCCGCCCTGACCAATCATCTGGAACAAGGCCGTCGACGGATAGATCTGAAGGCCCGCAACAGCGATTGTAATGCCATAGGGAATGCCGGTTTTATGGTCGGTCAGTCTGGCAAACCATTCCATGCGGGAAAACACGCTCGGTACAACGGCAATCTGCCTCAAATACAGAAGCCCCAGCGTCAGGCCTGCGCCGTAGAACGCCACCAGGACTACAAACGCCATCAATTCGGGGCTGAAACCAATCCAGAGAGAAATCGCACTGATGAACTTGACGTCACCGCCCCCCATCCAGTTGAGGGCGAAAAACAGGAAAAACACCGGAAAGACCACAAGAAATCCCAGGAGATGATAGCCCCAGTCCGTCAAGGGCAAGCCGGTTGCCAGTGCCAGGCAGGCAAATCCGGCAATCAAGAGGACCGAGACCCTGTTCTGGATCGTCATCGTCAGCAAATCCGACGCGCCGCCATAAGCAACAAGCATCGGAAAGATTACAAGGATAGCAGCCTCAATCATCGCACATCTTTTTCTAAACCACCAAGCATCCGTATTTTGCATGGCAGAGGTTAAACGATTCGCAACGGTGTAATACCGAGCACAATAAATAGGCGCTCATCTGACCATGTTTGG
Organism: Roseibium sp.; assembly: GCA_050302295.1. Lineage (GTDB taxonomy): Bacteria > Pseudomonadota > Alphaproteobacteria > Rhizobiales > Stappiaceae > Roseibium. The sequence goes on from JBNLAU010000145.1 coordinate 4,208, forward strand.
AAGCTGTGCCATCCGATCAGTTCCTATTTTTTGTGCCTGGTACAATGCCAGGGCACTGCCAAGAACGACAAAAGACGGGCAGGTGACCTGCCCGTCTTCTGATAGCTCTTCTCAGTATGTTCAATACTGAAAGATTACTGCGCGGCCGCAGTAGTAGCGGCTGTGCCGAGCGCGTCAGAAATGGTAGTAAAGATACCTTCCAGATTTCCGCTCATGGTCGTCAGCACACCAATGATGATGACGGACAGAAGGCCAGCGATCAGGCCGTATTCAATTGCAGTTGCGCCGGATTCGTCGTTTACGAAACGGTTGATAAGAGATTTCATGTGTTTGCTCCAAGTACCACTGATTTGACAGCTTCAAGTCCGCCGGATCTTGTTTTGGTCCGATTGGACATGAGCTGAACCTAGAGCGAATAACTTTCCAAGCGGTTAAATTTACCAGCCGCTTGTAAAACAAATTCGACAAAGACAACTATAGTTAACAACACGTATAGATAAAATATCATTAATACATCGATAAAACTCTAAAATAGTTCCAAGTCGGGCTCATCCAAAGAGCTATCGGTATTTCCAATACCCCCGTTCCCGGTTTGGCCAACGCATTTAAATATATACACGCTTCTTCACAGCGAGTCTGGTCTCTGGCTTCTATTAAAAATCGAGGCCGACATCGCGTTTTCGCACCTTCTTTTCCGCCGTTAGCAGATCGTTCATCACGTTTGCTGCATTGTGTCGCAAGAAGAGCCCCATATGGAGTACCCATAGGCATGTTTACCAATCTAATCAAATGGACAGCTTTGCTTTTGCTTACCCTGCAGACGGGCGCGGCGCTTGCTCAGGACGGCCCGGTAATGGTGACGGTCGATCGTGCCAAGGTTTTCCGCATCGAAGACGGCGCGGCAGCAGTCATTGTCGGCAACCCCTTCATCGCGGATGTGGCAATGTTCGATCAGAATACGGTCGTGATCACCGGCAAGAGCTACGGCACCACAAACCTGGTGATCCTGGATAACGACAACAAGCCGATCGTTGACGAGGACATCACCGTCCGGGCGTCCAACGACGATGTCGTGTCGGTGTACCGCAGCGCGTCCCGCGTCACCATGTCCTGCAGCCCGCTGTGTGAACCGACCCTCCGGCTCGGAGATGCGGATGCCGCATTCAAAGAGGCGGCAGATCAGGCCACATCCCGGAACAAGCTGGCGATCGAGGCCGCAGGCGGTAAAAACTGAAGCAAGATCCAAGGCGGAGAACGTATTGAATGCGCCGAAATTATTGGCACCGTTGGCTTAAAGGGAGCAGATGCGGCCGTTCGTTCTGGGCCGACCGGAGGGGCGTCACCGCGATTGAATTCGCATTTGTCGCTCTTCCTTTTCTTGCTCTTGCCTTCGGAATTATCGAGGTCGGTTTAACCGGCCTTGCCAACCGCATGGTGGACAACGCCGTGATCAGCGCTTCCCGGCTCATCAAGACCGGGCAGGCTCAGTCCGGCAACATCAGTGCAAGTGAGTTCAAAAGCCAGGTTTGTGGCTTCATGCCAAGTTTCATGTGCGTCGAAGGACGACTCTTCGTCGATGTGACCTCTGTCAGCACTTTCAGCGATGCCCAGGGCAGCGACAGCCTTTACGATGACCAGGGAAATATTAAGGACGAGTTCAATTACAACTCCGGTGGTGCCGGAGATATCATCGTTGTAAACGTCGTCTACAAATGGCCGATGATGATATCGTTTCTTGGTCTGGATGGTGCGGACCGCGGCAGCGAACGCCACCTTACGTCAACGATGGTGTTTCGAAATGAACCTTGGGAATAGTGTCGGGCTGCAGATGCTGCGGGAACGATTACGCGGCGCGCGCTGGCTAGCGGAACTGCGGGACGATCGACAGGCAGTGTCGGCAACGGAGTTTGCCCTGGTCCTGCCGTTCATGCTCCTCATACTGATCGGCATGACGGAAGTGACTGGCGCCTTGAACCAGGACCGTAAGGTCAGCCGGATCGCCAGCTCTATCACCGATCTTGTCGCCCAGTCACAAACCGTGACGACAGCTGAAATCAGTAGCATTCTGGATCTTGGAGAAAAGATCCTGGAACCCTACCCCGCCGACGAGCTGACCAGCATCATTGCGAGTATCTCGTTTGATGAAGACGGCACACCGAGCGTTGACTGGAGTTGGGACAGCACCGGTAGCGAACCCTGGACACCGGGTTCCGCCCCGCCGGTCACTCTGCCCTCTACAGTGGCCGCTCCGAACACCTCAATCGTTCTGGGGCAGGCCAACCTGGACTACACGCCTATCTTCGCAGGTGTGTTCACCAGTTATTTCGACAGGGCATCATCGATCGAATTGAGCGACACATACTACCTGCGCCCACGCCTGACGGACACCGTTGACTGCAGCAACTGCTGATCCCGGTTTCCGGCCGTACCGCAGGTTAGTCTGTTTCATCCGTATATAGTCCAACGTATTGGTATCGTCGTACAATCCGGCTACTCTTCGCCGCGTGCTGCGCTGCACTACGCGCCTTTCAGCACGGGAACACGACACCGATGGCGACAAACAAGACGTATGATCAGATAAAAATAGGCGACACGGCTGAAATCGTCCGCGAATGCTCTTCCAACGATCTTCTGGTGTTCGCGCACGCTTCTGGAAACCACAATCCGATCAACCTGCCCGACACCGACTGGACCGGCGACGGCAAGATTGACAAGCCGATGGCGCCTGCCATGTGGGTGGGTGGTCTGGCATCCGCAGTCCTGGGCAATATTCTGCCGGGACCGGGCACCGTTTACAGAGCCCAGTCATTGCGTTTTCTGGCCCGCGTGGCGGTCGGGGACAAATTGAAAGTCAAAGTCACCGCCATTGAGAAAAGACCCGGCAATGTCGTTCTGTTCGACATGTCCGTCACCAGAGGCGATGGCACCAGGCTTGTCGAGGGCGTTGCCGAGGTTCTGGCGCCAACAAGAACCATAGAATTCGATGCCAGTCACATTCCCGCGCTGCTGGTACAGCGCCACCGTCATTTCAACCGAATGATCGAGCTAGCGAAAACATTGCCCGCCCTGCCGACGGCTGTAGTCGCCCCGGACGATCCGAACTCCCTGGAAGGCGCCCTGATGGCCGCCGGCGAGGGGCTGATCGAACCGATCCTGATCGGTGCCCGAGACCGGATCGAACATGCCGCCAAAGAACTGGACAAAGACATCAGCGGATATGAGCTGATCGATATCGAAGATGAATCAGAAGCCGCCGGCCGGGCTGTCGCCATGGTTCACGAGGGCCGCGTGAAAGCGGTCATGAAGGGCCATCTCCACACCGACCATCTTCTGCACCATGTGGTCAAACGCGATGGCGGCCTCAGAACAAAGCGCCGGATCAGCCACGTCTTCGTTATGGACATTCCGGGCCGCAAGACCCCGGTCCTGATTTCGGATGCAGCGATCAACATCACGCCGGACCTCAATACCAAGGTCGATATCACGCAGAATGCCATCGACGCTGCACTGGCGCTGGGTCTGGAAACTCCGCGCGTCGGCGTGCTGTCCGCCATTGAAACCGTCAACCCGGCGATCCCGTCGAGCCTGGATGCGGCGGTCCTGTCGAAAATGGCTGAGCGCGGCCAGATCAGGGGCGCTGTTGTCGATGGCCCACTGGCCATGGATAACGCCATAGATGTTCAGGCCGCCCGCAGCAAGGGCATCACCTCCCTGGTTGCCGGTCACGCCGAAGTGCTGATCGTCCCCAATCTTGAATCCGGCAATATGCTGGCAAAGGAGTTGACCTTCATCGCCCATGCCGAGGCCGCCGGTCTCGTCATCGGCGCCAAGGTTCCTGTTATGCTGACAAGCCGCGCGGATGACGGCCGCGCCCGCCTTGCTTCCTGTGCGATCGCGCTCCTCTATACGCACTGGCAAGCCAACGGGGTCCCCGCCGGAGTGCTCGACCGCGAAGAGGAGTGAGCATGACCTCTGTTGTTCTCGTTCTGAATTCCGGCTCTTCCTCGATCAAGTTCACTCTGTATTCCGGACCGACGGAGCAGCTTAAAGGCCAGATTTCGGGCCTTGGGGCCACGCCGCATATGGCGCTGAGATCCACCGTTTCGGCCCGGTGGATCGACCGGACGCTGACTGCAGACGAGGGCAAAAACCACAGCTGTGCCCTGTCCGCTCTCCTGCCGGTTCTGGAACAGGAACTCGATGGCCGAACCGTGGACGCAGTCGGGCACCGGGTGGTGCATGGTGGCATCACGCATGCGGAACCGCTGCTGATCACGGATGCGGTCATGACGGACCTCAGGTCCCTGGAACCTCTTGCCCCCCTTCATCAGCCTCATAACCTGGCCGGGATTGAAGCAGCCCGCGCAGCCTTTCCCGGCGCATTGCAGGTGGCATGTTTCGACACGGCGTTTCACCGCAATCACCCCTGGGTCAATGATACGTTCGCCCTGCCCCGCTCTTTCTATGACGAAGGCGTTCGCCGCTATGGCTTTCACGGCCTTTCCTATGAATTCATCTGCGGCCACCTGAAGGAAACCCGCCCGGACATCTACGCCGGAAAGGTGATTGTCGCGCATCTTGGCAATGGCGCATCCATGTGCGCGATCCGCGACGGCAGGAGCATCGGCTCAACGATGGGCCTTACCGCTCTCGATGGCCTGCCCATGGGAACCCGCTGCGGTCAGCTCGATCCGGGAGTGGTCCTCTACCTTCTCACCACAAGGGGCATGACGCCGGACGCGGTCGCGGACCTGCTTTACAAGGAATCCGGGCTCAAGGGTCTGTCCGGGATCAGCCAGGATATGCGCACGCTGACCGAAAGCGCCGATCCGCACGCTGCGGAAGCCATCGACTATTTTGTATTCCGAATCCGCCGGGAACTCGGCGCGATGGCGGCTGTTCTGGGTGGTCTGGACACCGTGGTCTTTACCGGTGGCATCGGTGAAAATTCCGCACTTATCCGGCAAAAGGTCTGTGCGGATCAGGAGTGGATCGGATTGTCGGTCGACGGAGACAGGAACGAGACCGGCAAAGAGGATATCTCGGCGCCGGGATCCCGAATCAGGATCCTGGTCATTCCAACCAACGAGGAGGAAATGATCCGCCGGCACACCGAGGCATTGTTGAACCTGGGCACAGCGCCGGCGGGCGGGCCGGGCTCATCCATCGGCTCATAATCTGGCGCGCGTGGAATTACTGGGCTGACGGCTCCAGAAGCGCAGCAAAGTCATCTTCATAGGTGAGCAGTACCGGCCGGTAGTCCGCATGCACGACCGGCTCGAATCCGCCAGGCAGATCCGGTTCAATGGCAAGGTAGGCACTGGGATCGTCCCGGCGCAGATCCATCAGCCCGGCCCTCAGACGCCGTTTCAGAACGTCAGGCAGGTCTTTTCGAAGACTATGGGCGGAATAAGGGATCGGCGGCGACCGCCAGACAATTTCGAGATCTTTGAAACCACTTCCGCCGGAGACATAATAGTCATTGAGTGTACCGGCGGTGTAACCGTTCCTGGCTTCTCCCGTGAGGGTTGACCAGGCAAGTGTTCCCTGAACACGCCCATCCAGCAGTGCCCTGATCCCCTCCACCGGGTCCTGCACTTCGACCAGTGCACTGAAATGCCGGTGAGCATCAACACCGTCTGCCGCCAGGTTGGCGAGCGGAACGCGATAACCCGTTACCGCGTCCCTGCTCCCGACAGCCAGGCGCGTTCCCTTCAAATCCGCTAACGTCGGCTTTTCCTCACCGCGCTTGCCGACAAGGATCGCGTAGAACCGCGCCGGAAAGTCGTCCGGGCCGGCGGTCACCAGAGGTTCGACACACCTGCAAAGCTGATAGGCAGCGGCATAAGCGGATGGAGACAGGCGAACATAATCGATCCGGTCACCGGCGAGAGCTTCCACCGCATCGCCCATTGTGTCCATCAGGAACAGATCCACCGGCAGGTCGGCAATTTCCTCCAGCGCAAGCCTGAAGGGTTCCACCCGGTCACGCGTTTCCTGGTCGCCGGCGACAACAACTCCGAGGCGCAAGCGGTCCGGCATGTCTTCTGCGTCCTGAGCAATTGAATGAGCGGCCGGAAAAACCAGAAACAGGATTAGGAAAATGAATGCGATGAGGTTGCTTGCCGGCTTCATATTTCCGACATAACCTTCTGGGAAAACTTGCAAATTCATCTCTCGCTTTCTGGAAGCCCTGCCAGAAGTATCGGACCGGCATATGAACGACGTTATCACGACAGTAGTCTTCGATATAGGCAATGTCCTCCTCGAATGGAATCCCGAATATCTTTACAACAAGCTGATTCCGGACGAGAGGGAGCGGACAACGTTCCTGACAACCGTCTGCACCCCCGACTGGAACTTGCAGCAGGATCTCGGCAGGCCCTGGGCGGAAGCGGTTGAAACCCTCGCAAGCCGCCATCCGGACAAGGCCGATCTGATTGCCGCCTATTCCGACCGCTGGCACGACATGGTCCCCGGGGAAGTCCCCGGAACGCGCGGCATATTGGCGGCACTTCAGAATGCTGGCCTGCCGCTTTATTCGATAACGAACTTCTCGAGCGAAAAATTCACAGAAGCGCAGGACCGCTTTCCGTTTCTGAAGTCCAGCTTTCTGGACATTGTCGTGTCGGCGGAAGAGCGTCTGATCAAACCCGACCCGAAAATCTACCAGGTTCTCCTGGACCGGAACGGACTTGAAGCGGGCGAATGCCTGTTCATCGACGACTCACAGGCAAATGTAGACGCTGCCCGTGCGCTCGGCATGAAGGCGCACCATTTTCAAGGGGCGGCAGGCTTGCGGGAAAAGCTGACCGAATTTGGCCTGTTGGACGCCTCTGCGTACGAAATCAGCGGAAGTTGAAAATCACACAGCTTAATCGGCTACGTTTATTTCTCAGCCGGCAAAGCCTTCAAGGACGTTGACGCAGTTGGTACCGAGCGCGTCGACGGCGTAGCCGCCCTCCATGATGAACATGGTCGGAACCCCGACCTTTTTCAGTCGTTCGCCGAGGCGGATGAAATCGTCGCTCTTGAACTTGAAGCCGGAAATCGGATCCTGTTCGTAACAATCCAGACCCAGAGAAACAATCAACGCATCGGGTTTGTAGACCAGCAGCCAGCGGCAGGCTTCCTCCAGCGCAGTCGCGTAGCCGTCCCAGTCGGTTCCGAGCGGTAGGGGCCAGTTCCTTGTGAAGCCGGTTCCGGCGTGTTCCCCGGTTTCGTCGGCATAACCCAGAAAATAGGGATATTCGTCCTTCGGGTCCGCGTGGATGGACAGAAACAGAATGTCCGGCCGGTCGTAGAACAGGGCCTGTGTGCCGTTGCCGTGGTGATAGTCCACATCGAGGATGGCGATCCGGTTCAGGCCGTGGTCACGCAGATATTGCGCCGCGACGGCCGCATTGTTGAAAAAACAATAGCCGCCGAAAAAGTCGAACCCGGCATGATGGCCGGGCGGACGGCACAGAGCAAAAACCGCTTGCTCCCCCTCCAGGACGAGCTTGGAGGCCGTCAACGCCGTGTCGGCGGAGGCACGAGCGGCCTTGTAGGTGTGTTCGCCAAGCGGCGTACCGGCATCCATGGAATAACGACCGAGCAATCCGTCGATATGTTCGACCTTGACGTCCGTCCTCAGGCTGCGGATCGGCCAGACGAAGGGAAAGGCCTCCCTGGAGCGGCCGGCGGCGACCCACAAATCCCAGAAGCCTTCCAAAAACGAGACATAGTCAGGAGAATGCACCCGGTGCAGCGCGCGGATGGGGAATTCCTCGGGGGCAATAATGTCACCGACCTTGCGGGCTTTGATGGTGTTCAGCACGATTTCCGCCCGGCTCGGAATTTCGACAGCCGGTTTCAGCTCACCGTCGGATATCTCCTGCACCGGAGCATGCGCGAGCTGGGCGTCTGAAAAAACAGTCTTCAAAACTTGCCCCCAGTCCCGTTGTCGTCTCGCTTGGACACTTTACTGTATCCGTTCTTAAGAAAAACGGAATTCCGTCACATGACTATAAGTCTCTGCAGGCTGTAGCAAAACGCTGGTAAAGCCGGGTCTGTTGACGCTGTCGGGCCAGCGCTGCGCTTCCAGACAAAGCCCGGCATGACAGCCGTATTCTTTCCCGCCGAGCCCCGGAGCTGACGTCTTGAGTTGCCCCGCATCGTAGAGCTGCAAACCCGGCTCCGTTGTCCAGACTTCCATGCGCCGGTCTCCGCCGGCACTTTCCAGGGCCGCGGCAAATTCCACGGTCTCGCGCGGAGCATCGCTCAGGCAGAAGTTGTGATCATAAATGACATCTTCTTCGCCCGGTTTGCGGCGAAGCTTCCGACCGTCCTGAAAATCATAAGGCGTCCAGGCGACTTTGCGGATCTCGCCGGTGGGGATCAGCATGTCATCGACCGGTAGATAGGCGTCTGCCGCGATTTCCAGCGTGTGGTCCAGGATCGTATCATTGCCGTCGAGATTGAAATAGCTGTGCTGCGTCAGGTTGACCGGTGTCGTCTTGTCGGTCGTCGCCGTGATTTTCAGACGCAGCGCGCCGGTTCCGGTAAGCGTGTACCGCGCAAGCACCTCAACCCGGCCTGGATATCCCATGTCGCCGTCTTCGGACACCAGCTTCAGAAGAACGCTCGCCTTGTCGCTCTGCTCGATCTGCCAGACGCGGCTGAAGAACCCCTTTGAGCCTCCATGCAGATGATTTTGCCCATGTTCATTGCGGTCAAGCTGATAGTCCACACCATCGATCGACAATTTGCCGCCGGCAATCCGGTTGGCGCATCGACCGGCAATCACACCGAAATAGGCAGAATGTTCGAGATAGCTCTGCAAGTCGCCAAACCCGAGAACAACCGTTTGCCCGTCGACTTTCAAATCCCTGATGATGGCACCCAGTGTCAGGATCGAGGCTTCCAGACCACCCTTTTTCAATGTGATTTCCTGAACGGCCGTCCCGTCCGGAAGGTTTCCGAATTCCCTGATCATGCAATGCTCCGCTGCGGCGTACCGAATAAGACGTCTGAACACAAAAGGCGGCGGGATAATCCGCCGCCCTGAACCAAAAGGTCAACCCCTGCCAGACCCCCGACCTTCGGATCAACCAAACGCAGGGCTCTTGCTGTCCTGCTAGCCCTATAGTGTCTGATTGTACTCGCCGACTTCGGGATTCTCACGAAGCACGGCGTCGACCGCATGAAACATTGCGTGGAGACGCTCCTCGGAGACCGGGCTTTCCACGACAACGACCAGTTCCGGCTTATTGGAGGACGCGCGGACAAGGCCCCACGTACCGTCTTCGCTGACAACGCGCACGCCATTGACGGTGATCAGATCGATGATCGCCTGACCGGCAACCGTCTCGCCTTTTTCCTTCATGTCCTGGAACCTTGCGACGACCCGCTCCACGACGTCGTATTTGACCTCGTCGGCGCATTTCGGCGCCATGGTCGGGGAGCCCCAGGTCTTGGGCAGGTCCCGGCGCAGGTCGGCCATCGTCTTGTCAGGGTTGCGGTCGAGCATATCGAGAATGGCAAGCGCGGACACGAGACCGTCGTCATAACCACGGCCGATCGGCTTGTTGAAGAAATAGTGGCCGGATTTCTCAAAACCGACAATCGCATTCAGATCCGTTACCCGGCGCTTGATGTAGGAGTGACCGGTCTTGAAGTAGTCGGTCTTGGCGCCATTGGCCTTGAGCACCGGATCGGTGTTGAAGAGACCGGTTGACTTCACATCGACAACGAACTGGCTATTGGGATGAAGGGCGGAAATATCGCGCGCCAGCATGACGCCGACCTTGTCCGCGAAGATCTCTTCCCCTTCATTGTCGACCACTCCGCAGCGGTCGCCGTCCCCGTCGAACCCGAGACCGACCTCCGCACCGACCTCCAGCACCTTGTCCCGGAGTGCATGCAGCATTTTCATGTCTTCCGGGTTCGGATTATAGCGCGGGAAGGTGTGATCCAGTTCCGCATCCAGCGGAATGACCTCCGCCCCGAGGGCTTCGAGAATTTTCGGAGCAAATGCACCTGCCGTACCGTTGCCGCAGGCCGCGACAACCTTGATCGGCCGTTTCAGTTTCGGCCGGTCGGTGAGGTCCTTGGCATAGACGTCCGGGAAACCGTCGACGAAGCGGTAGCTGCCGCCGCCCTTCAGGTCAAAGGCAGCCTCCAGCACGATTTCCTTCAGCCGGTCCATTTCGTCCGGACCGAAGGTCAGCGGGCGGTCGATGCCCATCTTGACGCCGGTCCAGCCGTTGTCGTTATGGGACGCGGTGATCATGGCAACGGCGGGAACGTCCAGTGCGAATTGTGCGAAATAGGCCATCGGCGACAGGGCCAGGCCAATGTCATGAACGTTGATACCGGCGGCCAGCAAACCGTTGACGACTGCCATCTTGATGGTCGAGGAATAGCTGCGGAAATCGTGACCGACGACGATATCGGGACGCACGCCGCGCTCGTGGATGAGCGTTCCAATTCCCATTCCCAGGGCCTGCATGCCCATCAGGTTGATTTCTTTTTCAAAAAGCCAGCGGGCATCATATTCCCGGAAGCCGGTCGGCTTCACCATGGGCAGGCACTCGTACTCGAGCGTGTTCGGGGTCAAGCTCGCTACTGGTTTAGGAAACATCAATGCCTCGCAATGCCGAATTATATATCTGAAAAACCGGGCAGGTTACCGGAAACACTCTTGGGGTTACTGAACCAGTACAAGGGAGCCTTCGGAAAAGTCAAACCGTTTCAGCCTGTTGAGAGCGGACATGCCGAGCAGGGCAAACCCAAGGCTTTGATCTTTAACAACTGACGCTTCCACATCCCGCAGTTTGATGTTTCCTATGCGCAAACTGTCAATCGTTGTCACCGCAGCATAGGCAACGCCATTTGCGGTTCTGAAGGGATGTTTATAGTCGGAAGGATTCAAAAATATGCCGATGTCCTCGGCAACGGACTCCGGCAATGCAATAAGAGACGCCCCCGTGTCGACCATCATTTCCACTGTACGGCCATTCAGCTGGGCGTCGGTACGATAATGTCCTGACCTGTCGCGTGAAATGCGGTGGGTACGGCTGACCGGTCTGTCGTTTCGCTCAGTCCGCGTTTCCGGCTTTTCAATTGCCTCTGACCCGAATTGATGTTCGATCAAACGCGGCAAAAACGGCGCGAGCCCGACACAGAAAAGAAATATGACAACAAAACGCAACATACCGAACCTTCAGGATAGCGAACGGCTTCCGGCATACCACGGTTTCCTTTAGAGGCTGTAAAATCAGGTCATAGGATTTGATCGGCCAGGCGGGCTATATCTTCCTTCAGCGGCGCGCTGGACTGTGCCCCTGTCACGGTGCAGGCCAGGGCACCAGCGGCAACGCCCTCCCGGACGGCCCGCTCGAAGGGAACATGCTGATCGATCGCTGCGGCCAGAGCGCCGCAAAATGCGTCGCCCGCACCGGTGGTGTCGACCGCCCGAACATCCGGCGCCCCGATCCGGAAACGGCTCTGACCATCTCCGGCAACAACACCGCGCGCGCCCTGCGTCACGATCACGGCCCGGCCCGCTGTGGCGAAATGGTCGAGGAAGACATCCGGGTCGTTGGCAAGACCCAGGGCATTGCCGATCAGCGCGGCTTCGTTCTCGTTCACAACGAGAACATTCGCCGCGTCAAGACCTTCGCTGATATCGCCTTCCGGCACAGGTGCCGGATTCCAGAACACGGTGGCGCCGGTGCTCTTGGCCTGTTTCATGGCCTTCTTCACTTCATCGAACGGCGCTTCGCCCTCCGACATCAGAATGTCTTCCTGCCGCAGGCCCGCAGACAGCCATTCGGCCTCGATGCGCAAATTCGCGCCGCTGGCGACGATGATCTGGTTTTCGCCCGACGGGTCGATGCCGATTAATGCAAGACCTGTCGTTCCCGGCAAAGACCTGACGCCGGAAAGATCCACGCCCGCACCACGCATGTTGCTGAGTGCCAGTTCGGCAAAGGCATCCTGACCGACCGCGCTGATCATTCTGACATCCGCCCCGGCACGGCGTGCGGCCAATGCTTGATTTGCACCCTTTCCACCCGGAAAGGTTTGATGATCCGGTCCGCTGACCGTTTCTCCCGCCACCGGCAGGCGCGGCACGGCGACAACCAGGTCCAGGTTGATCGAACCAAACATCGTGATCATCAAAAGCCTCCCCGCTTCCAAGTGAGGTTAGGGTACGGACCCATAAATGGCCGATTGTCGAGCGCAAGAAAGAAGCGGCAACCTACTTCGTGCCGTACATCCGGTCGCCCGCATCGCCGAGGCCTGGAACGATGTAGCCCTTTTCATTCAGCTTCTCATCAATGGCTGCCGTATAAATCGGCACATCCGGGTGCATTTCGTTGAACTTGGCCACACCTTCGGGCGCCGCCAGCAGGCAGAGGAAACGGATATTGTTGGCACCGCGTTCCTTCAGTTTCTGCACGGCAGCGATGGCGGAATTGGCGGTCGCGAGCATCGGGTCGACAACGATGACCAGCCGTTCGTTCAAATCTTCCGGTGCCTTGAAATAATATTCGACCGGCTGAAGGGTTTTCGGATCACGGTAAAGGCCGACATGGGCGACACGTGCGGACGGCACCAGCTCCAGCATGCCTTCCAGAAGGCCATTGCCCGCACGGAGTACGGAGGCGAAAACCAGCTTCTTGCCGGCCAGCACCGGCGCCTGCATTTCAGCCAGCGGCGTTTCGATGGTCTGGCGGACGATGGGAAGGTCGCGGGTGACCTCGTAGCACAGGAGTGTCGAGATCTCGCGCAGGAGGCGCCGGAAGCCCTGCGTGGACGTTCCCTTGTCGCGCATGATGGTCAGCTTGTGCTGAACCAGCGGGTGGCTGATGA
>JBNLAU010000146.1:0-4769 GCA_050302295.1 Roseibium sp.
CGCGGGAAAACACAGATCGCCTAATGCCGGCTGGCCGGAGGCGGCCATGGCCGGCGCGCTGAACCTTGCCCTCGCAGGCCCCCGTATCTATTCAGGCTACACGGTTGACGATCGTTATCTGAACGCGCCAGGGCGGATGGATGCCAATTCGGGTGACATTGCGCGAGCGCTCAGGATTCTGCTCAGCGCCTGCTGCTTGCAGGCAGGTTTGATAGTTGCTCTCTCGCTATGGCGCCCTTTCTAGGGCACGGTCCGGCGAGCGATTTCCATGATCTTGTCGGGCTCAAAAACCGTTTCCAGGTGACATGCAAGATCGTCAAGGATCCTGTCGATGCTCTGATCATATGCAAAATTGGAGCGTGCGCCGAACGCCTTCAAATACGCTGACCGGAAGGCGTCATTGGTGAAAAGCCCGTGGACATAGGTTCCGGCAACGCGCCCATCTTTGGAGACCGCACCGTCCGGCCGATCCCCTGACAGCAGCATCATCGGCCGCTCGCAATCAGGTCCTGACGTGTGGCCGATATGAATTTCATAGCCCGAAACCGGTGCATCGCTGGCCATATGCCGGCCGGTTGCCGCAATAGTCGCCTTTTCCGGCGTAAGCACGGTTTCGACATCGAGAAAACCAAGGCCTTCCACCGTTCCCGGCGGTCCTTCAATGCCGCCGGGGTCGGAAATCGTTTTTCCGAGCATCTGATAGCCTCCGCACACGCCCAGAATATGCCCGCCCCGGCGGTAATGCGCTTTCAGATCGATGTCCCAGCCCTGTTCGCGGAAGAAGGTCAGGTCCCCTACAGTCGATTTGGACCCTGGAAGCAGCACCACATCCGCATCGGCAGGCAACGGATCTCCGGGTTGAACGAGTTCTAGAGTGACATCCGGTTCCAATCGCAAGGGATCCAGATCGTCGAAGTTGGCAATTCTTGAATTCACCGGAACGGCGATTTTCAGACCACCCGAGCCAAACCCATCCGCCAATCCGAGAGCATCCTCGGCCGGCAGCTTGCCCGCATCGGCAAACCAGGGAACGACGCCAAGACCGGTCCATTCGGTGCGGGTTTCGATTTCCCGCATTCCCTCGTCGAAGAGACTCGGATCGCCACGAAACCGGTTGATGAAGAAACCTTTGATGCGATCCCGCTCCGCCTGCTCCAGAACCGCATGCGTCCCGACAACCGAGGCAATGACGCCACCTCGATCAATATCAGCACACAAGATCACTGGAAGATCCGCAGCCTCGGCAAAGCCCATATTTGCGATGTCGCCTGACCGCAGATTGATTTCGGCCGGACTGCCTGCTCCCTCGACGAGGACCAGATCCGCTTCTGATGCGATTTGAGAAAAACTTTCCAGAACCTTCGGAAGAAATTCTGCTTTTTGTTTTCCATATTCACGAGCGCGCATAGTCCCGAAACGCTTGCCCTGCACGATGACCTGCGCGCCGGTGTCTGTCTCGGGCTTCAAGAGAACAGGGTTCATATGGACAGAAAGCGGCACCTTGCACCCCATGGCCTGCAAGGCCTGGGCACGCCCAATCTCGCCGCCATCCGCGGTGACGGCAGCATTGTTCGACATGTTTTGGGGTTTGAACGGCCGGACCGAGAGACCGCGGTTGGTGAACAGACGGCACAGTCCGGCGACGATCAGGCTCTTGCCCACATTGGATCCGGTTCCCTGGATCATGACAGCCGGGGTCCGGTGTTTCTGCGCGCACATCAATTGAGACCCTTGGCGAAATACCTGAAGGTCATTCCTCTCCGGTGCTCAGGCTCGCCTGTTTCGACATAGCCGAGAGACCGGTAAAAATTCTCCGCGGTTGCCGTGCTTTTGAGATGAGACATTTCCAGGCCTCTATCCTGGAAATACTCTTCCACAGCGCGCATGAGCGACTTGCTGACGCCGGTGAAGCGGGCCTCCGGCAGAACGTAGTTCAATAGAACCTCCCCCTCGGCCGACCCCATGGCAACGCCGATGACCCGACGCGTATGGTCGATGGCGCAGAAGACACGGCCCGCTCCATGTATCCAGCGTTCCACGGTTTCAGCGGTCTTGTTTCCAAGCCAGGGCTCATACCGTTCCGGATTGCCGCCGTGATCGATACTGCACAATTCGACAATGGATCTGCGGAGCAAGACCGCAATCTCGTCCGCATTGGCGCTGCTGGCGGGCAAAACAGTAAACGGCATCAGCGTTGTATCCGGCGTTCAAGCTACGGGCTCTAGAATTCGATACCTTCCTGCGGCTTCACACCAGAACGGAACGGATGCTTGATCTGCGTCATCTCGGTGACGAGGTCGGCGATCTCGATAAGCTCGTCCTTGGCGTTGCGGCCGGTGATGACGACATGCACGTCTTCCGGCTTGTCGTTTTTCAGGAAGTCGACCACCTCGTTGATGTCCAGATAGTCGTAGCGCAGTACGATGTTGAGTTCGTCGCACAGGATCAGGCGGTAGTCGCCGGAAGTGATCATTTCCTTGGCAGCTTCCCAGGCCTGTTGCGCTGCCTCTATATCCCGCTGACGGTCCTGGGTTTCCCAGGTGAACCCCTCGCCCATACGCTTGATTGTCACCAGATCCGAAAAACGGTTGAGCGCCATGCGTTCGCCGGTTTCGATGCGGCCTTTCACAAATTGAACAACACCAACCTTGTGGCCATGGCCGAGCGAGCGGAATGCCATGCCGAAACCGGCGGTCGACTTGCCCTTGCCCTTGCCCGTATGAACGATCAGGAGACCTTTCTCGATTGTCTTGGTCGCCATGATCTTGTCGCGCGCCGCCTTTTTCTTGCGCATTTTTTCCGCGTGGCGGGCGTTCAGTTCTTCCTCGGTCTGTCCCGGCTTGTCGCTCTCGGCAGTCACGGCGTTGTCATCCCCTCAAGTGTCGTTTTCAGGTCATTCAGGGCAGAATGGGTCGAATTGCGTCTCGGCGTCCAGAGGCCCCGGTCAATTGCTTCCAAGAACCGCGCCAGCATCTCGTTGAGACCGGCCGGGTTGGCATCCTGCAGGAAATCCCGCACGGTTTCATCATCCAGATAGGCATCGTAAAGCTGATCGAAATGATGGTCGCCGACCGCGCGCGTGGTTGCGGCAAAGGCAAAGAGATAGTCCAGTGTTGCCACCATCTCGAAAGCGCCCTTGTAACCGTGCCGCATGACTCCCCGGATCCACTTCGGATTGGCGGCCCGGCCGCGAACAACCCGGCCGATTTCTTCCGACAAGCTCCGCACAACGGGCCGTTCCGGGCGGGAATGGTCGTTGTGATAGACCTTCGGCGCGGCACCTTTCAGCGCTTCCACTGTCGCGGCAAGTCCGCCCTCGAACTGGTAATAATCGTCACTGTCCAGCAGGTCGTGTTCCCGGTTGTCCTGATTGTGCAGGACCGCATCGGCGGATGACAGCCGGGTCTCCAGATCGGCGCGCGCGCCTGTTCCCTCCGCGCCGCCGCCATAGGCATACCCGCCCCAGGCCAGGAAGGCGTCGGCAAAGTCACCGCGCTCCTGCCAGATGCCTTCATCGATCAATGCCTGAAGTCCGGCGCCGTATGCCCCGGGTTTGGAGCCGAAGACACGGAAGCCGGCACGGCGGGTGGCTGCTTCCTCGCTCAAGCCGTCCTGTTTCAGACGCTGAACCTCTTCCTTCATGCGCGCCGCAACCGGATTGGCTTCTGCCGGTTCGTCAAGGGCGCCGACGGCGCGAACGGCGCTATCGAAAAGATCCATCTGATGGGGGAACGCGTCCCGGAAGAAACCGGACACCCGCAGAGTGACGTCGATGCGCGGACGGCCAAGTTCCGAGAGTTTCAGGATTTCAAAACCGGTCACCCGACCCGATCCGGCCTCCCAGACCGGCCGCGCTCCGATTAGGGCAAGAGCCTGAGCGATATCGTCGCCACCCGTACGCATGTTGGCCGTGCCCCAGCAGGTCAGAACCAGAGATGCAGGCCACTCGCCCTCATCCTGAAAATATCGTTCCGCCAAGAGGCTGGCGGATTGCCAACCAAGGCGCCAGGCAGTCTCGGTCGGCACCGCGCGCACGTCGACGGAATAAAAGTTCTTGCCGGTCGGGAGCACGTCCGGCCGCCCGCGTGATGGAGCTCCCGATGGTCCGGGCGTAACAAAACCTCCGGATAGCGCGGTCAGGACAGCGCTGGTTTCGGCCGCTCCCGATCCGGTCACTGCCGGGCGCAGCCGCATGCGGATTTCCTCGAGAACCGCTTGCGTGGAAGTCCAGTCATCCGAAGCAGCTATTTCACCCGAGATCAGCCTGCATGCCAGCAATTCGATCCGCTCCACGGTGTCACCGTTCGACCGCCAGGGAGCGTCGGACACTTCTGCCAGAACGAGCGGTCGCGCGCCCTGCCAGACCGCAGAGAAATCGCAATCGAGCGGATCAAAATCATCCAGGCCAAGATCAAAGGCAAGAGCACGCTGCAGGCTTTCGTCTGAAGGATTGCTCCCTCTTGGAACACGCGCCAGAGCCGCCAGTAGATCGGTCAGCAGGGCGCCGTCTGGGCTGATGCCGAGGATGTGCAGCCCGTCGCGAATCTGAAGTTCCTTGAGGTCGCACAAATGCGCATCCAGCCGGGCCAGCCGCGTGTCTTCGTCCATGTCGTCCGTGAGGCCGATATCCTTGTCGAGCCCGTGGCGCACGGCGGCGTCGAGGATGTCCCGCGTCAGCGCCTTCAACCGGCGCGGATCGACGCCGCTGGCCAGATAATATTCATCCAGAAGCGTTTCCAGTTCCTCGGCAACGCCATGGCTTTCGGCAC
>JBNLAU010000147.1:0-7486 GCA_050302295.1 Roseibium sp.
GATCCCATATGTTACAAGAATTAGTAACGCCATCCTAACCGGCGCCTTCTATAAAGCACTGAAAGAAGCACGTAAGCTCATTGAGTATGAAGGGACGCTGATCGGTCATGTACAAACAGGCAGCGCAGGCTTATCAGAAGGCCAGTCAAGTGGCGGTGTCGCCGAGGGAACTGGAAGCGAATCTCCTGATGAAAGCCGCAGCCCGGCTGCAATTGATCAAGGATGAGTGGCAGGAATCTTCTCTGGCGGAAAAAGATGATGTGCTCACTTACAACCGCAAGCTCTGGACGATCCTTGTAACCTCAGCGACGAGCGTGGAAAGTCAGCTCCCGCAGGACATCAAGAACAACATCGCATCTCTGGGCGTATTCGTCTTCAAACAGACCATGTCGGTTCTCACCACGGACGACGAAAACAAAATTGGTTCGCTTATCAGCATCAACCGGACAATCGCCGAAGGGCTGAGAGCCCAGCCCGAATAAGCTGAAATTTACGCGAGACAAACAAAAAAGGCCGGAGCAGATTGCATCCGGCCTTTTTGCTTTGTCTCGTTTAAAACAGGTTCCGCAATTAAGCGAGCTTTCTGCAGCAGCGGTCCGGATGCCGGATTTACAGATAGTCAGACAGTTTCAGATTGAAAATAATGGACGATGCCCGATAGGACACTTCGATGTTGTTCTGAAGTGTCAGGATCTCCGCAGCGACCCGGTCCTTGTCGATACCTTCGATATCGGCGATCGTGCCTTCATAGCTGTTTTTCATCTGTACGTGCCGATCTTCAGTCAGCGACACCGTCCGCTGGGTGATGGCGATGTCCGTTGCGATGTCAACAATGCCCGACTGCCCGACCCCGGGCGGCTGCAGCATGGTTCTGAGATCCGCTGACAGGGCGTTGTAATATTCCTTGTCCGTCTGGGTATTGCCGGAAAAGTCCGCCGCGACGAATGCCGCCAGCGACTGCACAAGTTCTTTCAGCGGGTCCTCATTCGCCCGAACCCCATAGTTGACCGTCAGGTTGTTGTCGATCACCGCATTCTTGTCGGTTCGCGGGTCCGTCGTCGACGTGTTCCGGCCGGTATACCATTCAACTGTCGTCGATCCTCCGGCGATCAGAGCTGTCGCCGTGTCATAAGGAGGGCCATCGACCCGTTGCGGCTCCTCACCATTGTAGGTGCCGAAAAACTCGTCGGACGCCCATTGGTCCGATACGGCACGCAAGGTGGTTTGCGCCTGCTTCTCTATTTCTGCGGCCAGGGCATCGCGCAGGTTCTGCGCGGTCTCTTCCAGATCCGCACCGATCGCAAACGTGCCCTCTTCCTCATCGGTCACTGAGGCGGTGAACTCGATGGTGATTGATTCAGTGTGGTCCGGCGGCAAGGTCAGTTCAACCGAGATTGTTTCGCCCAAAGTCGGCTGACCTGTGAACTGAACATCGAAACTGTCGGGATCAGCCGCAAGTGGCCCGGTAACCGCTACATTGGAGAGCGTTGAGGTTACCGCGGAAATATCAAAGCCGAAGTCATGGGCTCCGTCTTCGGCAATCGTGAAAGTGGAATCCGTCGGTATTGGGCCCGCGAAGTTGGTCGTGAGCGCCGAAGTCGTCATCCGTCCCGTGTTGGATGACCCCAGATTGGCTGCCGCGAATTCGCTCATATAGTCCCGCAGTCCTGACAGACCGTCCGCACCGTCCAGGATGGTGTCAATTGCGGTGACCGGATCATTGACTGCGTCGGTGCCACCGAAAACGTAGTAGCCCGCAATTTCCGTATTCAGGATATTGAGCGTTTCATTGAGCAGCAGCTCTGCGCGGGACTGGGTCTGGGTCTGGCCGTCGTCCTGAATGATGAAATCATTGGTATCGAGCGCCGATTTTGCGTCCTGACGGATGTCTTCCAGCCGCTCCAGCGACATGGTGGCCGTCTGCAAATGCAGGTTGGCAACGGTTATGGTTTGCTCGTAGGTCTCGATCATGCTGACCCTCTGCGTCAGCTGGATGTCGAGCAGGCGCCGGTCTCCGATATCTCCGTAGGTCGTTCCCACCTTGCCCGTGGCAAGCTGGGTGGTCTTTTCCGTCAGCTTGTCGTTCAGCTTACCCAGTTGCTGGGTCAGATAGGTTCGGGATGTGGTGATCGTTGAGACAGCCATTGCGCACCTTAACCTTAGACGATGTTCAAGAGCTCATCGAAGAGCTCGTTGATGGTCTGCATGACACGGGCATTGGCCGCATAAGCGTTTTCCAACTGCACCATGAATGCAAGCTCAGTATCAAGATCCACCGCGTAGCTTTCCTCGTAGCGGATCGCGAGGTTCATCGTCAGGGTTTCCTTTGCTTTTGAATAGGTTGCAGCGTCCTCGGCCTGATTGCCCTGGAACGCGACGGTCTGGTTGACGAAATCGATGACACTGCCCTGAAACGGGCTGGACGTGCTGCCGATGCCGGATCCCGGATCGAAGTAGGTTGTCGAGTTGGTCAATGCCTGGGAAAGATATTGCACGCGCGCCGGGTCGTTGGCGGTGTTCGCCGTCGGCGTGGTCTGATAGTTGACCAGAAGCGCACTGTCGGCCAGAAGATCCGGATTGACTCTGATTGCATTCGCATAGCCCACCCGCTGGCCGCCCTCCTCCAGAGCATCGGTGAACAGTTCCGGAGCGTCCCGGCTATCGACAAAGATCGCCAGTCCGAGCCCCTGATCACTATTGCCGGTCACGGTCACATTCGCGGTCAGGCTCTCGACCGTGGTCGGCGCGGTGTTGTCACCCAGAACGCGCAATTCGTCCGAACCGTTGTTGCTCACGAGCAAGCCGGTGCCGCCAAGGGCCGCAATGATATTGGTGATATAGGTGGCTGGCGAACCGCTCGAAATATCGATACCGAAAACCGTATCGTCGGGATTTGCCGTCGCCGAATCGTCCAGCGGCAGCAGAGCCGGATCGTTTACGGCCACAAGGGTGACCGTTTGCTCAATCCCACCAGCGTCGGTGTATTCGAGGCTGATGGTATTGCCGGCCTGGAGCCCGGAAACGTCCAGGTCGAACCCGCTGTCGAGACCGACAGTGACATCAGTGCTCTCAACGGTCACGTTCGAAAAGGCGAGGGAAACTTCAGCGGCAATCGTATCGAGCTGGGCCTGCGCTTCCACCAGAATGTCGTCGCGGAGTTCAGCCGTCGCGACCATTGCGCCGGACCTGGAAGCGGAAATCAGGTCGAAGGTGGTACCGCCCGGTGTCGTGACGGTGACGGTATTGCCGGTCTCGCCGGGCTGCAGTTTGTTGTTCGGTGAAAAACTGAGTGTCGAGGCCTGATTGTCCGCATAGAGCTGCTGACCGTCGGCTGTTTGTATGAACAGCGTTTCATTGGCGCTGCTGGACACCTCGACATCCAGGTAGCCGGAAAGCTGTTCCACCAGCCGGTCGCGTTCATCCTTCATGTCCGCCGTCGATATGCCCGACTGGGATGCGTCACGGATGGCACCATCGATATCCTCGATGCTGCTCAGAATACGGTTTACGGTTTCCGTTTGTGAGGCCAGCGCATTGTCGGCCTCCTGCCTGAGATCAGCAATGCGCTCGTAGGTATTGCTGAGTTCCCGGGCAAATGCGTCGGCGACCGCAACCGCATCGCTTTGCGCGGCATAGTTCCCCGGATCGTTCACCAGGACTGAGAGCGCTGACGACAATTGCCCTGTCAGAGACGACAGGCTGCTGGTGTCGTCAAGCGTTCCGAATACCTCATCAAGACGGCCGGTGAAGTCCGCGATCTGCTTGGCGTAGTTCGTGTCGGCAAGTGAGTTGAAATAACCAGCCTGGATCTGTTCGTCCATGACACGGCGGACTTCCGTCGCATTCATTCCAGCGACGTTTCCAAGTCCGTCGAAATATACTTCCGCGGAAACGGTTTTTTTGGAATACCCGGCTGTGTCAGCGTTCGCGACGTTGGTCGCGGTAACGTCCAACTGGCGCTGATTGTATGTAATTCCGAAGACCGCTGTATTTAGGGCGCTCATCAGACCCATGGCGGTTTCTCCTTCGCTAAACGCTACACACCGGGGGAAACCGGCGGGTCAGCCCGCCGGTCAATTGTCGTTACCGGACCATGTTGAGGGCGCTGTCCAGCATCTCGTCCGCGGAAGTCACAATCTTCGAGTTTGCCGAATAGGCCTGCTGGGTGATGATGAGTTTGGAAAACTCATCCGCGATGTCCGCATTGGACAACTCCAGCTTCTTGGACAGGATCTGGCCGCCGCCGGTCAGATCCGCGACACCGGAAGAGGTGGTTGCCGCAAAGGCCGCGCCGTCGACTCGCTGCAGGTTCTGCTCCGCATGAAAGGTCGCCAGCGGGATCTCATAGACCGCACGCTGCTGGCTGTTGGAATAGCTGGCGATGACGCGGCCGGACTCGTCGACGGCAACACCGGTCAGTTCACCGGCCGGATAACCATCCTGATCAAGGGCAACCGAACTGGCGGTTCCATCCACATCGGAATACTGGGTCAGTGCGCCGTTGGAAAAGGAAACCTCGACGTTCGTAGCCGTGGAACCGCCGATATCAAGGCTTGCGATGGTGAAACCGTCGCCGGCTCCGTTCACAGCACCGATGGAACCTGCGGTCAGGGCTGACATGGTACCGGACGAATCGAACTCGATATCGCCGACATCGTACCACGCATTGGTCGCATCTCCACCGGACCCGATATACATCGACCACGTGTCGACCTGCGGTATGCCGGCATCAGCGTTCAAGCGCTTAGCGTAGCGGACCTCGACGTTCATCGGCGTACCATTCTGGTTGTAGATGGTAATGGATCCGCCGGAAATGGAGCTGTCCAGAAAGTCCGCTTCGTCCGCAACCGCAATGTCGCTGACACCGACACCAGCGTCGAGCAGGGCCGTGTCTTCATCCAAACCATCGTAGTCGTTGGTAGCGGGAACACGCGGCAGGTTGGCCTGATACTCGAGAGTTGTTGTCTCGGATGCGGCCAGCGGCTGGTTTTCGATCTGGATGACCGTCGGATTGTCACCGATCGCATTGCCGGTGTCCGGATCGAGCGGGAATCCTTCCAGGTAATAGCCCGCCGCGTTGATCAGATACCCTTCCTGATCCCTCTCAAAATCACCGCCGCGCGTGTAGAAAGTCTCGTCCGCGAAAGTCGTTGAACCGTCGACCACGTCCGATGCCTTTGTGACGACGAAGTATCCTTCGCCGTTAATGGCCATGTAGGTATCCACATCAACGGAGGAAATATCACCCTGCACCGAATTGGTGGCTCGCGATGTCGCGAAAGTCGTACCGGAAACCTGCGCACCCTGCGTGGCACCGCCGCCGGAAACCAGATCGGAGAAAGTCGTATCCAGCCGCTTGAAGCCGGTCGTCTGCGAGTTGGCGACGTTACCGGAAATATTTTCCAGAGCCGTAGCCTGCGCAGCCAGTCCGGAGACTGCTGAGTTGATAGCCCCATAAATACCCATATTCGGTCCTCTTGATAGCTCGGGCACCTCTGACGCGAACTCGCGCCCATAATCGGCCCACCCCCGCAAGCGCCGTGCCAACTCCTGGAACGCCGAGTAAAATTCAATATTTTCAATATATTAGATCGTCAAAAACCCATCCGCTTGAGACATCACCTCCCGGCAAGCCATGGTCCGGCGGGCAAAAACTTCCCCCCGTGATGGGCAAGACTGTCCACATGGAGCTGCCTCGCGCCCTCCTCCTCTTTACGGGCTTGCTTCCTTCGTGGCGGCCTGCCACCTTCCTTCGGGATTTCAAATTAAATGGACCGCCACATGCGTTTTGAAGGAACTGAAAACTACGTTGCCACCGAGGACCTGAGGATTGCGGTCAATGCCGCGATCGCACTGGAGCGCCCGCTCCTGGTCAAAGGCGAACCCGGCACCGGAAAGACCGTCCTCGCCCAGCAGGTGGCGGAAAGCTTGAACGCGCCGCTGATCGAGTGGCACGTGAAATCCACGACCAAGGCACAGCAGGGCCTTTATGAGTATGACGCCGTCTCCCGCCTGCGCGACAGTCAGCTCGGCGACGAGCGTGTCAGGGACATCAACAATTACATCCGCAAGGGCAAACTTTGGGACGCCTTTGACGCGCCGGAAAAGCCGGTTCTTCTGATCGACGAGATCGACAAGGCAGATATCGAGTTTCCGAACGACCTTCTGCTGGAACTCGACCGGATGGAATTTCACGTCTATGAGACCGGCGAAACGGTTCGGGCCAGGCAACGGCCCGTGGTGATCATCACCTCGAACAATGAAAAAGACCTGCCGGACGCGTTCCTGCGCCGCTGTTTCTTCCATTTCATCAAGTTTCCAGATGCGCAGACGATGACCGAGATTGTCGAGGTGCATTTTCCCGGCATCAAGCAACGCCTTCTGTCCGAGGCACTGCGCCTGTTTTTCGACGTGCGCGACGTTCCGGGCTTAAAGAAGAAACCCTCCACGTCGGAGCTGATCGACTGGATCAAGCTGCTTTTGAACGAAGACGTTGACCCTGAAACCCTTCGTCAACAAGATAGCTCCAAACTGATCCCGCCGCTGCATGGCGCGCTCTTGAAAAACGAGCAGGATGTCCACCTGTTCGAGCGCCTGGCCTTCATGGCGCGCCGCGAACGGACTTAGGAGAGCAACTTGGCAAGACAGCCATTAACACGGCTTCTGTTTTCGGGTTTGTTCCTGTTCACCTTCGGACTGGGAACACCGGCGCCCAGAGCCCAGGTTCCCCCCGAAAAGGAAGCGGGCTGGCAGAGCGATGTCGGCGGTCTGCGCCATTTCACCGGCCTGCGCTGTCCCGACGTGATCGGCGAATATTTCCGGATCAAGGTTCTGGAAGGCGATGACGTCAGCCTTTCCGGCTGCATCTATACCGGCCGTGACGGCATTACCGCGGTCCTGCGCAAACATCTTCAAGGCAGCGGACGCCGGGAAGCCTTGAGCTTTTCGCGCAATTACAAGGCTGCCGGTTTCGAGCCGGTCAAACTGACCGGCGCCGCGTCTTCGGGCATTTCGTTCCGTACCCGCAACTGGACCCCGACCAGCCTGTGCGAGACCTTTTGGTATTTTACAGGCGCAAAAGCCGACTATACCCTCTGGTTATCCTATACGCTGCCAACGCAGGAAGCTGAAGTCGGTCCGGCTCTGTCAGCATTCACCGAAGCGCTCTCCAACCAGAACTAGGGCGCGGGCTGATGGCCCGTCAAACCTGGAAACGCACATGCGGCTACTCCTTCTCAGACACGCCAAATCCGATTGGGGCGATACGAATCTCAAGGATTTCGAGCGCCCCCTGAACAAGCGCGGCAAATCCGCTGCAATCAAGATGGCCGGTTATCTGAGGGACAACGGCCTGATGCCGAACCAGATCCTCTGCTCCACCTCGCTGAGAACACGCGAAACCCTGGCCCATCTGCTGCCGTTCATATCTCAGGAAGCGCAGATCTACCTGATGTCGGATCTATACCTGAAGAGCGAGGACGACTAT
>JBNLAU010000148.1:0-4915 GCA_050302295.1 Roseibium sp.
GTAGACTTCGTAAGGTCCTGTGCGTTCCGCTTTCTTCATGTCATCACCTCTTTCTCGATATGTGATGCAACACAGGATTTTCCGCGCTTCGTGCTGTCATTTAGTCAATGACGGAGATGCATCTCTCTCGTGTCAGGTCTTCGTGCTGCTCGTCATAATAGCATTTGGTGTGCGTTGTTCCTATCCCGGCAATTGGCGCCCGGTGCTCGTCAGGTGCTCGACAGGTGCTCGCCAGGCGCTCGTCAGGCGGATTTTGATTATCCTGCGCGTTCGAAGATTGGTTTTGGCAAGGTCCGCGCTGGTGGCGGTCATGGACGTTCAGGCGATTGCTTCGCGAGTGGATTGATAAGTTCAGGACCGTCCTTCGCTTTGGACGAATTCACCTCCCGCCCGACCCGGTAAAACGCGAACTCCGAACCAAGGGTGTGGCCCAGCAATGCCTTAGCCTCAGCGACCGGCGTCTTTGGATCCAGCCAATTCTCATATGCATCCTGATCAAGGACAATCGGCATGCGGGTGTGCACCTGGTCGAGTGGAGAGACGGCCGGGGCGGTCAGGATGGTGAAGGAGGTGACGTCCAGCCTGGTGTTGTGGGCCCAAAGCCCGGCGAAAGAGAAGGGGGCTGTGTCCGGCAGGTGGAAGAACCACGGATCGCGGCCGCCGTCGTCGCCCTTGGTCCATTCATACCAGCCGTCCGCCGGCACAAGGCAGCGGCAGGATTTGTAGGCGTCTCGGAAGGCGGGTTTCTTTTCCGCGTCTTCCGATCTGGCGTTGAACATCGGATATTTGGATTGCAGCTCTTTCGCCCAATGCGGCACGAGCCACCAGCGGCCGTCCGAAACCACCTGGTTGCCGTCCTTGTCGAGGTGAATAAAGGCCACCTCCTGCGTCGGGGCGATGTTGTAGCGCGCGGCCGTGTTCCGCTGCAGAAACTCATCGGTCAGCCGATAGAGCAGGACAAGCTCCCGCCAGGGTCTCGTTTGAGTGAAACGGCCGCACATCGTGTCTGGTCTCCTCTTGCTCAAAGGCAATTAAAGGGCATTTAAATGGGCAAAGAAAGCGCCCTTGGGGGGGGGCGGGCGTAAGCGGAGCCATTGAAACGCCTGGGGCGCTGTCGGTGCCGGAGGCCCCCTCAATGTCAGGTCTTTGCATGTCAGGCATGCTGATCGGACGTGCGCTCATCCCGCGTTGCAGCAAAATCGCAAGAAGATCTCGCTAAGTGATTGTGGTGATTTTGCAAAATATTCTGACAAGTTAAGATATGCACAGCTTTTCAACAGCACATTCCGCAGGTGTTGAAAAGTAAAGTCACTAGTAGACAGGAAGTAAGTATTTGGGCATGATCATATCAACTACTGAGCCAGCAAGGTTCCGCCCTGGTAAGCGGGTCTCCGAACTGGGTAATCAGTAGCCCATGCCCGGGCTGTAAGGTGGTTTTTCCTTCGGGGTGAACCTATCGGCCAGTTTTCGGGAAACCACATGGGGTGCGCTTTCAGCGGCCGCGCGACGCAGATGGCGCTCCGGCAAACCGGTAACGGCGGGCTATCCGTATGACCGGCGTAAGTTCGAAACCCGCCAGGTTTCGTACTCACGGGCTGACGGTTCCCGAAAGGGGGCTGAAGGTCAGGAGATCAGGATCGCTCTGGCACTCGTCTCCTCGGAGGCATTGCCTGAACAAGTATTCTGCTCCAAAACAGGGGGGTGCTGGTGAAAGCCGGCACCCTTTTTGTTTGTCCTGCCGGTTCTTGTCTGCCCCATTCTTGCTTTGGTGCGGCGTTTCGAATGCCATCACTTCGCCCGCCCGCCCACATCTTTACACCGGTCTTCCAGCGCACGCCGTATTGCATCCGCCAGCGGTGCCTCCTGCGCGAAGCACGACCAGATCAGCGCCCCTGCCGGCTGTCGGTTTCCCTTCCCACTGGACGCTCACAACCTTTCCGTTTCAAGATGGCGAAAAGCACCGGGAGGAATACATGCGGCGGAAGGTTGTTTCGGCGGCGGATGCGGCGGCCCTTGTCAACGACGGCGATACCCTCACCACATCGGGGTTTGTGGGAATCGGCGTGCCGGATGAACTGCTGTCGGCGATCGAACAGCGGTTTCTGAGCAGCGGCACGCCCAAGGACCTGTCTCTGGTTTTTGCCGCCGGGCAGGGCGACGGCAAGGATCGGGGGCTCAACCGGCTCGGCCACCAAGGGCTTTTGAAAAAGGTGGTCGGCGGTCACTGGGGGCTGATCCCGAAAGTCGCCGCGCTTGCGGTCGAGGGCAAGATAGAGGGCTGGAACCTTCCCCAGGGCTGCATCAGTCAGCTTTACCGGGATATCGCGGCGGGCAAGCCCGGCATGCTTTCAAAAGTGGGCCTTGAAACATTCGTCGACCCGAGAAACGGCGGCGGGGCGGTTAACGATATCTCTGTCGAACCGCAAGTGGAGCTGATGGAAATCGGCGGCGAGGACTATCTCTTCTATCGGGCTCACAGGCTCACCGTGGCGCTGCTGCGCGGCACCACGGCGGACGAGGCTGGCAATGTCACCATGGAGCGCGAGGCGCTGTTGATCGACAATCTGGCCCAGGCGATGGCCGTGAAGAATGCCGGCGGAGTCGTCATCGTGCAGGTGGAGCGCCTGGCACGCGGGCGCAGCCTGCCCGCGCGGGACGTTCACATTCCCGGCGTCCTGGTTGATGCCGTGGTGGTGGCGAGCCCGGAAAACCACATGCAGACCTACAAGACCGGGTTCTCCCACGCCTTCACCAACCGCGTTCGCCCGCCCGAAGGCGAGATCCCGGCAATGACGCCCGGGGCGCGCAAGATCATCGCCCGGCGCTGCGCGTTTGAACTTCCTGTAAACGGCGTCATCAATCTGGGCATCGGCATGCCCGAGGGCGTTGCCGCGGTGGCTGCCGAGGAGGGGCTGCTCTCTCATGTCACCCTGACGGCGGAACCGGGCGTGGTCGGCGGCCAGCCTGCCTCCGGCCTTGATTTCGGAGCGGCGGTGGATGTCGATGCGGTGATCCCGCAGAACTCCCAGTTCGATTTTTATGACGGCGGCGGGCTCGACATGGCCTGCCTCGGGCTCGCCCAGGCCGATACGGAAGGGAACGTCAATGTCTCCCGCTTCGGCCCGCGCCTTGCCGGGGCGGGCGGCTTCATCAATATCAGCCAGAACGCCAAGTCGCTGGTCTTCGCCGGCACCTTTACCGCCAAGGGGCTGCGCATTCATGTGGATGATGGGCGGATGGACATCCTGGAGGAAGGCGCTGCGCGCAAGTTCCTGGCGCAAGTGGAGCAGGTGACCTTCTCGGGCCGCCGCGCGGCGCGGCTCGCTCAGCCGGTGCTTTACGTCACCGAGCGTTGCGTCTTTCAGCTGGGCGATGAAGGGCTTGTCCTGATCGAAGTCGCGCCCGGTATAGATATCGAGCGCGATATCATCGGGCAGATGGGCTTCAGGCCGGTCGTTGGCGAAATTGCGGAAATGGATCCGCGCCTGTTCCAGGAAGGTCCGATGGATCTCCGGCGCGAACTGCTCCATCTCGATCTGCCAGAGCGTATTGCCCTGGACGGTCCGGGCGCGCGCCTCTTCATCAATTTCGAAAAGATGCGCATTCGTACCAGAGATGAGGTGGAACAGGTGCGCAATCAGGTGGAGCGGGTGTGCGGCCCCTTCGGCAAACGTGTGGATGTCATCGTCAACTACGACGGCTTTCACCTGGATGACGATATTGCCGGCGAGTATGCCGAAATGGTCGCTGACCTTGAAAACAGGTTCTACGGCACCGTCACCCGCTACTCCGGCTCCGCCTTCCTGCGGTTGAAGCTCGGCGAAACGCTGAAGGGCGCGACGCATATTTACGAAACGCGGGAGGCGGCGCAGGCGTTTCTGGATGGCCAGGGCTAAGGCCGAAGGACGGAATATCCTTGCGAACCTTTATGTGCCTGTGCCCTGGCCGCACGACGCGGCCTCGCTCCGCCGCTGTGCCACATACTGCCTGAGCAGGCTGACACGTTTGGGCCGGAAACTCTCCGTGCCGCGCTCCAGGCTTTCGATGCGGCTGACGTGAAAATGGCGAAAGTCCTGCCTGAGGCGGCAATGGGCTAAAAGCAGCAGTTTGTTTTCGCCGTAGGAAACGCCCATGGGCCAAATCTCGCGGGACGTCACCTGGTCTTGCAAATCCCGGTAGGTGATCCTGAGGCTGAATTCATCCCAGCAGGCCGCGCGAATGAGGTCCATGTCGACCTTCACCGGCGGCCGCTTGTCCGGCTTGCGCCAGGTGCGCATGACCGTATGCATGGCCCTGCGCGCCTGTTCGTCCGGCAATGTAGCGATAATCCGCGCCATGGCGTCGCGGGCCGCCTCGGTGAGGATATCGTCGCCGATCTGCTCCAGGCTGTTCACGGCCAGCGAAAGAGCTTCGATCTCCAGCCGGTTGAAGCTGTGCGGCGGCAGAGCCGGATCCTCGGTCAGGGTGTAGCCCAGGCCCGCCGCCCCGTCGATCAGCGCTCCGCCCGCGCGCAGCGTTGCAATATCGCGGTAGAGCTGGCGCAGGGAAACGCCGGTTTCTTCGGAAAGGCGCGCGGCGGTCACCGGCTGCGGCAGGCGCCGGAGCTTGTCCATCAAACGCATGAGCCTGTCTGTGCGGGCCATTTGCTCCTGCCGTAAACTGTCAGTAGGGCCAGGCTATACCTTTCTTATCGCAACACAAAGGAACATTGCCATGATTACGCTGTATCATGCCCCCCAGAGCCGGTCCTCCGACATCACAACCCTGATCGACGAACTGGGCGCGGATGTCGAAATCCGCGAGGTGACGATCCCGCGGCGGGATGGATCCGGAGGGCCGGACCCGGACAATCCGCATCCGGAGAAAAAGGTGCCCTATCTGGTCGATGGCGACGAGCAGATCCGCGAGCGCGGGG
>JBNLAU010000149.1:0-23137 GCA_050302295.1 Roseibium sp.
CGGATCCCCATCCAGCGGGCGCACCAGCCGCAGCCGGTTCGGCGACACATTGATCGTCGCCGACGCATCCATCGTGTCGGCAACGCAGATCAGCGCGGTCCAAAGACTGGTGAAACGGGACATTTCCAGCCCATGCAGGCCAAAGTCGAGCACGTCCTGAATGTCCGCCGGGTTGAACACCGGAATTTCCGCATGTTCGAAGTAAAACTCGCTTTGCGCCGGGAGAATGGAGGACTTGGCCAGATGATCGTCGCCGGCCAGCGCAAGTACACCGCCGTTACGGTCCGTACCGGACGCATTGGCCTGGCGCAGCGCATCGCCGGCACGGTCAACGCCGGGTGCCTTGCCGTACCAGATGCCGAAAACGCCGTCATAGTCAGTAGGCCGGCCAACGCCGCCTTCACCGCGCAGTTTCTGACTGCCCCAAACGGCCGTCGCGCCAAGTTCCTCGTTCACGCCCGTCTTGAGATGGACGTCATAGTCTTCCAGATGACGGTGCGCGCGCATGAGCTCGGTGTCGTATCCGGCGAGCGGGGAGCCACGGTAGCCGGAAATAAATCCGCCGGTTTTCAGACCCGCAATCCGGTCGAGACGCGCCCGGTCCAACGCCAGGCGCACAAGCGCTTGAATGCCGGTCAGATAGACCCTCCCTTCCGTGGCGACATATTTGTCTTCCAGCGACACGGTTGGCATATGCACATTCATCCGATTTCCTCCTCCCCCAGACATTGGGCGGTTGAGCCTCCCGGCAAGCTCACCTCAGATAAATATCATCCTTTTCTCCGGCAATTTCTGTGCTATCGTCACGATTATTCATCACAAGGCAGCATAAAAATTCCCATAATGACCAATGACTGAAAAATATCTTCTCGACGCATCCGACATACGCGTTCTCCGTGTTTTACAACGGGACGCCTCGCTTTCCATTGCGGAAGTCGCAAAGGAGTCGGGCATGAGCCAGACGCCGTGCTGGCGCCGGATCAAACGCCTCAAGGAACAGGGCATCATCCGCCAGATTACGGCGATCATCGACCGGGAATCCGTCGGTCTCGGGTTCGTCGCCTATTCCTTTGTCAAACTCGCCGTCCCGAGCCGGGACAACATGGAGACGTTTGACAAGCTGGTGCATCACTGGCCGGAGGTGGTCACATGTGAACGCATTACCGGCGCCGTCGACTACCTTATCAAGGTCGTCACCGATGATATCAAAACTTACGACAATTTTCTGCGTTTGAAACTCTTGGACAATACGCTGGTGTCAGATGTGCAGTCGCGCATCGTGGTCAATACGGTCAAGGATACCGTCGCCCTGCCATTGCGCGAGAATTAACAGGCTGTCTCGCACTCCCCTGTCCTGCAGCTCGCTCAAGCCATGAACCTGAGGGGCGACAGTCCCGTCGGATCGAGGAAAGGCGTCTTTCCGGCGATCATGTAAGCAAGCAGCCGTCCCGTCACCGGCCCCAGCGTGAAGCCGTCATGCGCATGCCCGAAATTGAGCCAGAGCCCCGGCGTCAAGGGTGACGCCCCGACAATCGGCAGAGAATCGGGCAGACACGGCCTGCACCCCATCCACGGCTCATCCAAGAGTGCCCGGCCAAGCGGGAGCAGATCCTCGGCGCGCCGTTTGGCCTGCTTGATGATGTTCCAATTGGGCGGCGCGTCCCTCGGGGCCAGTTCCACACCGGTGGTCAGACGGATGCCGTTGTCGGTCGGGGTCAGCGCGAAGCCGTTTTCAACATCGACAACAGGGCGGGACAGGGAGGCTCCGGAAGCGGGCCGGTAATGCATATGGTAGCCGCGCTTGACCGCGAGCGGATAACTCTCGCCCAGCATCTTCAGAACATCCAATGACCATGCCCCCAGCGCGATCACCAGATTGCGGGCAAACACGGGGCCGCGCTCGCCTTCGAGCAGCCAGCCGCCGCGCTGGCGCTGAAGCTTTTTGGCATCGCCCCGGAAATAACTGCCGCCTTCGTGGACAAAGCCGCGCCAGAACGCATCGACAACCGCGCCCGGATTGGTGACCGAACAGCTTCCAGGCCAATGGACAGCTTTCAGGTTCGCCGCCTTGAGGGCGGGTTCAAGGGCGTTCGTCTCGCTTTCGGCAAGCTCCTTGTAGGCAACCCCGAAGACCCGCGCATAATAGCGTTCGTTTTCGCTTTGCCTGAAAGAGGCTTCGCTGCGGTAAAGATGCAGCCAGCCGCCCTGCCGGTAAAACCGGTCCGCATTGGTCGTCGTTGCCAGCTCCAGATGCTCTTCCACGGCAAGTGCCCGCAAAGGTGCCATGACCCTGGAATAGGTTTCCATGCCCCGCCCGCTGCTGGCCGCCTGGTAACGCCGCAGCCAGGGCAGCATGCGCACAAGGATTGCCGGATCGAGCGAAACGGCGCTTGATTGCCCCAACAAGATTTTTAGG
Source organism: Roseibium sp. (assembly GCA_050302295.1). Taxonomy (GTDB): domain Bacteria; phylum Pseudomonadota; class Alphaproteobacteria; order Rhizobiales; family Stappiaceae; genus Roseibium. The sequence goes on from JBNLAU010000149.1 coordinate 2,417, forward strand.
ATCTGCAGGGGATTCCCCGGAAACGGGTGAGGTACAAACCCGTTGCGCTGAACAATTCCGGCGTTGCCGAAGGAGGCTTCCTCGCCGGGATGTTTCCTGTCGATCAAGGCAACATCCAGCCCAAGCCTCCGCAGATGCAGTGCGCTCGACACTCCGACGATACCGGCCCCGAGGACCATCACATCAAATGTCTGAAATTGCTTTGCCCGTTTCGTCATGCCCGTTCCGATCCGCACCGCCCCTTGTTTCTGGTATTGAGGTGCCGGATCCTCTAACGCCAACCACACGTTCCAGGAGTTTCTCTTAAATGATTCGTGCAATGGGGGCAGGCTTGGCGTGGACGGGCCGCCACGGAACGGCTGCCCTTGCTGTGAGTATCTTCATCGGCATCGCGCTGCCGGCACTGTCCGCCACTTTGCGGCCCTTTCTGACCCTTGCCGTTTTCTGTCTGCTGACGCTTGCCTTCCTGCGCGTTGATCGACACGCCATCAGGCTGCGCCTCAGGCGCCCGGCACTGTTGCTCATCGCGCTTTTGTGGATGATGTTCGGCGCGCCCCTGCTGACCATTGCTCTGATTGAAGTTTCCGGGCTCCAGGCACTTGGGCCGGATGTGATCCTGGCGCTGTTCATCGCGACCGCCGCACCGCCGGTTATGGCAGCGCCCGCTTTCATTTACCTGCTTGGGCTGGATGGCACGCTGAGCCTGGCACTCTCCGTTGCCGCACTCATCGTCACACCGCTCACCGTTCCCTTTATCGGCGAACTGATGCTCGGCCCGTCCCTGCCCCTCAGCGCCGGAGGTCTGGCGGCGCAGCTGTTCCTGTTACTTGCCGGAGCCTTTGCGGCATCGCTGATCCTGCGGCGGCTGGCCGGTCACGAACGTCTCGCCCGATCATCCCACCACATTGGCGGCCTCAACGTGCTGTTGCTGCTCTTTTTCGCGATTGCGGCGATGGACGGCGTCGCAGTGAGTTTTGCCGAAGAGCCGCTTTTCACCCTGGGCCTTACTGCCCTCACCTTTTGCCTTGCTCTGGCGCAGATAGCCCTCTCGCTGCTCTTGTTCGCGCCTGCAAGCCGCGAGGACGCCTATGCCATTGCCCATACCTGCGGCACACGCAACATGGGCCTGATGGTGGCTGCCTTCGGTGGAACGCTGCCGGAATTCACCTGGCTGTGGTTCGCTCTCGGCCAGTTTCCGATCTACATGCTGCCGCTGATCATGAAGCCGTTCGTCAGGAACTTCTGCCGCCTGAACGAAAAAACTGTGACGCGGCGGACCTGACAGGTGCATATCCTGTCATTATGTCTCCTTCAGTACGCTCATTCTTAAGGAGATTGCCGTGTCCGTCCTGCCTTCCTTGTCCGGATTATTGCCGCAGAAATTCCGGCATTGCCTCGCCGCCTTTCTCACCGCTGCCTTCCTGGCCCCAGCCGCTCAAGCCGGCGACACAGCGGATGTTCAGCTTCTCGGGTTTTCCAAAAACGGCGATTTTTTTGCCTTCGAGCAATACGGCATTGAGGACGGCTCCGGATTTCCCTATTCGGAAATCTTCGTGGTCGACGTCATCGGCGACACCTGGGTGAAGCCGTCTCCTTTCCGCCTCCGCAACGATTCCGATCCCGATCCGGACGACGAAACCGATAGTGCCCTGACGGCGGTGCGCGCCCAAAACCGGGCTGCCGCGCAGGCGTTGCTGCAGGAAAAGGGCATCGCCGGCAAAGGCAGAACTGTCGGGATCAATCCACGCACCGAACTAACCTCCGATCCGCACAAAATGATTGTTGCTCCGCGTGATTTCTTTCAGCCGAAGGAAGACGCCATTGAGCTGACCTTGAGCGAATACCCGCTCCCCAACAGCCAATGCGCTGCCTACGGTGCCGACACCAAGGGCTTCCGTTTGACGATGGTCAACAAGGGCGTGACCCGCACCTTGAACAGTGACACCAGCATTCCCAAGGGCCGGAAATGCCCGCTCGGCTACCGGATCGAACGCTTCGTCACCCATTTTCCGGGCGAAGCGCCACCGGTCTTCGCCATCTTGGTTCAGATGGACAGCCTGGGCTTCGAGGGGCCGGACCGCCGATATCTGGCGATCACGGGAAGGCTTTGAGAAGAGACGTCAGCATCCAGCGGCCTGAGGTCGCTCGATAGCCTCCAGACCGGCAACGGAACTCCGGTATGGCCGCCTTTTTCTTGCACCCTGCCATCAGGCATGCTAGCGGGCCTCTACCTTTCAAAACGACATCCCGGAGCCCAGCAGATGTCCCGCCCGCTAACCATTGCCCCTTCCATCCTTGCCTCTGATTTTTCAAAGCTCGGCCAGGAGGTCCGCGATGTTGTGGAGGCCGGCGCCGACTGGATCCATCTGGATGTCATGGACGGGCATTTCGTCCCCAACATCACCTTCGGCCCGGATGTGATCGCCAAACTGCGTCCGCATACGGACAAGATCTTCGACACGCATCTGATGATTGAACCGTGTGACCCTTTTCTGGAAGCCTTCGCCAAGGCCGGCTCCGACATCATCACGGTGCACGCGGAAGCCACCACCCACCTGCACCGCTCGCTGCAGGCAATCCGTAACCTTGGCAAAAAGGCGGGCGTTTCCCTGAACCCGGCAACGCCGGAAAGTGTTCTGGAATATGTCCTTGACCGGCTGGACCTGATCCTGGTCATGACAGTGAACCCGGGCTTTGGCGGCCAGAAATTCATCCACTCGCAGGTTGAGAAAACCCGCCGCATCAAGGACATGATTGGCGACCGGCCGATCGACCTTGAAATCGACGGCGGCGTCACCCCGGAGACCGCCCCCCTGGTCGCCGCCGCCGGCGCCAATGTGCTCGTGGCCGGGTCCGCTGTGTTCAAAGGTGGGACTGTTGAGAGTTACCGGGGGAATATTTCGGCGATCCGGACGGCTGCGGAAGAGGCTTGAGGCGATGGATCGGCCGTTCGACCGGCTGCACCCATCAAAGACAACAACCACATTGATCTTGTCATTTCAGTGAGGCGCTGATGGCGTTTCGAACGATTGTTGACCAGCCGTCACTGCGCCTGAAAACACCGAATATGCACTGTTTCGACGGCGGCCTTACAAGGCGCGCAAGCGAAGGCTTGGATTGCACGTTGGTGAAACGCTACCCTTAAGATACATTTTGCTTTAACGAAAACTCTGCATCTAATGCGATACGACACTGATGAAAATCTGAGTAATATTTCAAAAAAGCGAAAAACATAATGTGGCTAATCGCGCTAATTATAGTTCTTCCACCATTAATATTTAACGGAATAATTTTCGCAATATGCTTGTCTCTCGCTATTTTTGGCAAAAACCTAATCAAGAGAAAGAGGAAGATACTGGGAACAGTATTACTCCTGACATCAATCACTCCAGTGTATATCTACATTGCGACGCTGATTATCGTAGACCGGGAAACAACAGCAAGAGAAACGGAGGTAGCATCCTGGCGGCGGGAGCCCATACCCTCCGGCACGACCATCAGGTCAATTGAATCTCTTGGCTATTACCCAGGTGAACTTGTTTCGACCGGCGTGGTTGAAGTCGCGCATTACGATGGAAAAACCTTCGTTCAGGACTGGGGGAAGCACTGCGTCTCTAAATTGACTGGCAGTATCGGCATCTATTTTGCGGATGCAGTTCTTGCCCGTAACGCCTACTTTTCTTGCACGAAAAAGGCCCAAAAAGAGAGCTCTGTGTCTCCTGAAGTCTTCATCTTCGTGAGCAAAAGGCATGCACCAAGCCATGACAAGAATTGTGGGACTGCAACCGACCCCTTGGAACTTCGATGGCCTGCAGAAAAAGGGGGTGGACTCATCTCCTTTCATGAAAACCCGCATTACTTCGAAATTCAATCCCCGCTAATGATGAACTCCATTGAGCGCCCCTTCCCGGTAGAGTGTAGAATACCGGAGCGGCGCTCCCTCTCGCAGACATTCCAGCTTATCGCGATGGATCTTGGCATTTCAAAGGTAACTGACCTGCCGCAGAAGGCGACAGAAGTAGAATTGCTTGAAACACTCAGATTATTGAACGTAGAAAAGATCCCCAACGAAAAGGCGGTTATTTTGTTGCTTGGTCAATGGCCATCAACTCCAGCTGTATCGGCATTCATCCGCAACGAAATCGATCATGATGTTTGGACTTATAAGGTCCTGAAACAGATGACTGACTCGTCTGAAATTCTTGACCTCGTACCGCATCTCTCATCCCACGCCTCCGACTTTCTGGAGATTTGCCCCAAAACCGTCCGGAAAAAGGAATACTGTGACAGCTTTCGGAAAAAGCTGGGTTCAAACTCCTGATCACAGCGCAACTCAATTTCAAAACCACAACCGCAACAACGCGTCTTCCCGTTGAGACACTCCCTCGGTTAAGCTCTTTGCCAAAGACAGAGACCCGGGGGGATTCGTTTTGCCGAAAATGCAACGCAGTATCGGCCTGCTCGGGCTAACCTTTGTGGCAATCAGCGGAATCTTGGGTTCGGGCTGGCTGTTCGCCCCCTTGCTTGCCGCCCAGGCCGCCGGCCCTTCGGCGCTGATAGCCTGGGTGATCGGCGGCTTTGCCATGCTGCTGCTCGCCGCCACCTTCGCCGAAATCGCAACAATCCTGCCAGTTGCCGGCGGCATCGGCCGGGTGCCGCATTTCTCCCACGGCTCGGTGGTCTCCATGACCATGGGCTGGACGGCCTGGGTCGGCTACAACACCACCGCGACCATCGAAGTCGAGGCGGTGCTGCGCTATTCCAAGGGCCTTGCTCCGTGGCTTTACAATGCCGGAGGGACATTGAGCGTGGCCGGTCTTGGCATTGCATGCCTGCTGCTGCTGGTCTTCACCGTACTGAATGCCTTTGGCGTCAGGTTTTTCGCCCGCATCAACACGGCGCTCACCTGGGTCAAGATCCTGGTGCCTGCCATGCTTGCCGCCGCCATCATCACGTCCGAGTTCCGATATGACAATTTCAGCGACTATGGCGGCTTTGCCCCCGAGGGCCTGAAAGGCATCCTTTCGGCAATTTCTACCGGCGGCGTCATCTTTGCCCTGATCGGCTTCCGCCATGTGATCGACATGGCCGGTGAAGCCCACAATCCGAAGGTGAATGTTCCGCTCGCGCTGATTATCAGCCTCGTTGTCTGCCTGGTTATCTATGGCGGCCTGCAATTGGCCTTTCTGGGCGCACTCGACCAAAGCGAGCTTCAAAACGGCTGGCCGTCCCTGCATTTCGCAGGCGAACTCGGCCCCATGGCCGCGCTGGCAACTGCGGTCGGGGCGCTTTGGATTGTCAGCATCCTGGACACCAGCGCCCGCATTTCCAGCTTTGCCTCCGCGCTTGTCTCCGTCGGCTCCAATGCCCGTCTCGGCCTGGCCATGGCACAAAACGGCCTTTTCCCGAAATTCATGGAAACGCTGTCGGAGCGCGGTGTGCCGCTTTTTGCACTCCTGGTGAATTTCGTCGTCGCCGCGCTGTTTTTCATCGCCCTGCCGTTCAAGGAAGTCCTGTCGTTGAACACTTCCTCGATCGTGATGTCCTTTGTCGTCGGCCCGATCGCAGTGCTCGCCTTTCGCCGCCTCATGCCCGATGCGCCCCGCGCCTTTGTCCTGCCTGCCGCTCCCTTCACCGGTTGCCTGGCCTTCGTCGTTTCCAGCCTGATCATCTACTGGAGCGGCTGGGACACCATGCTGCATCTGGGCATCTGCCTTGCCATCGGCTTTCTGCTTCTGCTGTATCGGGGCAGCCGTATCGGCTTCAAGGAACTCGACTGGCGCGAAGCCGCCTGGCTGCCGCCCTATCTAGCCGGCCTTGTCGGCCTCTCCTATCTCGGCTCCTTTGGTGGCGGCGCGGGAATTATCCCGGTCGGATCGGACATCCTCATCGTCGGCCTGCTGGCCGTCGGCACCTTTGCATTCGCCTACCGGATGTGCCTCCACAAGGACAAGTTCGATCTCTATATGGCGGAGGAATTTAGAGATGAAGTGGAGGAATACGGCCCCGACGGTGACGGCCCTGTCGAGAGCGCGGATTTCCGGACATGATCAACTGAACAGCCGGCCCGGCCGCTTCACCGCTTCCGGCCCACCAAGCTTCGCCTTCAGTCCTCCCGGATAGAGGTCAAGCTGTTTGACCTCCAACTCCTCGATCGTGACCCATTTGGCCGTCGCAACCGTCTCGTCGCTCTCCTCAAAGGCAATCGTGTCCATCTTGTAATAGCTGATGTCGGTGAAATGAGCGTGGCACAGAAAGACGATCTCGTGACCGGGAACGCCATGGTGCTCGTAGATATTTTCCATGACGAAGTGTGTGTCGAGCAAAGTGATCCTGGCACCGAGTTCCTCCAGAAACTCCCGCTGCAGCGCATCGCGCCAGGGCTCGCCGAATTCCACCGTGCCGCCAAGCGGCCGCATGCCTTTCACCCGGCCACTGTCATCATGAATATCGGTCAGGAGCAGGGCATCGTCCTGCCAGATCAGGGCGAGGGCCTTGACGGTGATGGTGCTTGCCGGACGCCAGATCGTCATTTTCGTCTCCGAGAACCAGACAGCAGCTTGTCTGAATGGCAATACCACCCGGCATTAGTTATGACTCATCTGATGGATCATATCGGTTTGCCGGCTAGGCGCGATGCGCAGCGCGACCGTACGGTCGGCCAAGAAGCGCGACGCCGTCCGGGCGCATCGAAAACACGCTCAGATGGGTCATAACTAATGCCGGGTGGTATAAAATCCATATTGTCCCCCGCCTCGCAAGCAAAATCCTCTCCGCTGCATTGAAGGTCCCGCCCCCCTCTGCTATTCCGCAGCCAGTATTTCCTTCAAAATGAGGTCCTGCCAGCGATGATCCCGCGCTACTCCCGCCCCGACATGGTGTCCATCTGGTCGCCGGAAACGAAATTCCGGATCTGGTTCGAGATCGAAGCCCATGCCTGCGATGCGCTGGCCGAACTGGGCGTCATTCCGAAAGAAGCCGCCGCAACCATCTGGGAAAAGGGCGGCAATGCCACATTCGACATCGACCGGATCGACGAGATCGAGCGCGAAACCAAGCATGATGTCATCGCTTTCCTGACCCATCTTGCGGAAATCGTCGGCCCGGACGCACGCTTTGTCCACCAGGGCATGACCTCCTCCGACGTTCTGGACACTTGCTTCAACGTCCAGCTGGTCAAGGCGACCGACCTTCTGCTGGCGGACATGGACGCGCTGCTGATGGCAATCAAACGCCGGGCGATGGAACACAAGGAAACCGTCTGCATCGGCCGCTCCCACGGCATTCACGCCGAACCGGTCACTTTCGGCCTGAAAATGGCCGAGGCTTATGCAGAATTCGACCGCTGCAAGAAGCGCCTTCTCGCCGCCCGGGAAGAAATCGCAACCTGTGCCATTTCCGGCGCCGTCGGCACCTTCGCCAATATCGATCCGAGTGTCGAGGAACATGTCGCCAAAGCGATGGGCCTCCAGGCCGAACCGGTGTCCACGCAGGTGATCCCCCGTGACCGCCACGCAATGTACTTCGCAACGCTTGGCGTCATCGCGTCCTCTATCGAACGCGTGGCTACCGAGGTCCGCCACCTGCAGCGCACGGAAGTTCTGGAAGCCGAAGAGTTCTTCTCCAAGGGCCAGAAAGACTCTTCCGCGATGCCGCACAAGCGCAACCCTGTTCTGACCGAGAACCTGACCTGCCTGGCACGCCTGGTGCGCGGTTAGTCCATCCCTGCCATGGAAAACGTGGCGTTGTGGCACGAGCGCGACATCTCGCACTCCTCCGTTGAACGCATGATCGGCCCGGACGCGACAGTAACTCTCGATTTCGCACTCGTCCGCCTGACCGGTGTCATCGACAAGCTGATGGTCTATCCGGAACGCATGGTCGGTAACATGGACCGCCTCGGCGGCCTCGTTCATTCCCAGCGCATTCTGCTTGCCCTCACCCAGGCTGGGTCCTCCCGCGAGGACGCCTACCGGCTGGTTCAGCGCAATGCCATGAAGGTCTGGGACAGCTACCAGGTGGCGGGTTCGGCCTCCGTTGACTTCCAGACCGAGCTTCTGAACGACCCGGACGTGCGCCAGTATCTCTCCGAAGAGGAGATCCGCGACCGCTTCGACCTTGGCTATCACACCAAGAATGTCGATGTGATCTTTAAGCGGGTATTCGGGGAAGCGTAACGTCTTCCGTTCTGATTGCGGGATAACAGGCCAGTGAAGACCGGGAAATCTCTTGCAGCATGGCTGCGCATTGAAGCCCTGTTTGTATTCTTGGCAACACTGGCCCTTTATCACGCGACCGGAGCCTCCTGGTGGCTCTTCGCCATCCTGTTTCTGGTCCCCGACCTTTCGATGCTGGGCTATCTGGCAAATCCGCGCGTCGGCGCGGTTGTCTATAATCTCGCCCATACCTACATCGGACCTTCCGTGATGGCCGCCGCCGGCATCGCCTTCCCGGATGTCCTGTGGGCGCCCCATACGCTCCCGGACCTCACCCCGCTCGCACTTGTCTGGGCTTCGCACATCGCCTTTGACCGGGTGTTGGGCTACGGCCTCAAAAGCCCGGAAGGTTTCAAGGTCACGCACCTTGGCCGGCTTGGCGAACAGGAGAACTGAACCTTGAAAGTGGCTGTCCTGTCAGACATTCACGGCAATCTTCTTGCGCTGGAGGCGGTTCTTGAGGATCTCAGGCTGGAGGCGCCGGATATTGTCGTTAATCTGGGTGACTGCGTTTCCGGTCCGCTCTGGCCGGAAGAAACCGCTGCCATCCTGCGCGAGACGGACTGGCCGACAGTTCGCGGCAACCACGACCGTTTCCTGATAGACGATCCTGTCGAAAAGATGGGACCAACCGATACATTTGCCGCCAAACGCCTGACTGAGGCCAGTTTTTCGTGGCTGAGAACAACCCGGCCGACCATACGCCTCACCGACGAGATCTTTCTGTGTCACGGCACACCGGACAATGATGATCGCTATCTCACGGAAAAGGTCGAAGGGCCGAAAGGCCACCTGCCGGATGAAGCGGTGCTCCTTGAAGAGCTCAAGGGCGAACATGCGCCGATCGTCTGTTGCGGCCACACCCACATTCCCAGGGTGATCCGGCTTCAGAAGACGGGTCAGATCCTGCTCAACCCCGGCAGTGTCGGCCTGCCGTCCTATGAAGACAATCACCCGAACCGGCACGTGATGGAAGCCGGCAGTCCTCACGCCCGCTATGCCCTGATGACCAAAGGTAACAGCACCTGGAATTTTCAGGAAAAGATCCTGGCCTATGATTGGGACACCGCCTCAAGGAAGGCGGAGGAGAACGGCCGTCGTGGATGGGCCAGATCCCTCAAACACGGGTTTTACGGACCGCTGTCGTGACCCATATTTAAAGAGAAACGTTCCAGGTTACCGACATGAAGATTTCCGAAACCGATATTCTGCTCATTCCCGGATACGGCAAAATCCTGCCCGGCCACTGGCTGTTGCGCTGGCGGGACAAAATGCCGACCGCCCGCGTGGTCAAACAGGCCGAACTGCATGCTCCGAGCAAAAAGGAATGGCTGGACACGCTGGTCAAGGACGTCGAGGCCGCGCAAAGACCCGTCGTTCTGGTCGCCCATTCCCTCGGCTGCATCCTGGTCGCCCATGGTGCCCATGCGCTCAAGGGCAAGGTCAAGGGGGCCTATCTGGTCGCGCCCTCGGACTGGGACCGGGAAGGACTGGTACCGGAATTCGACGGCGGCGATTTCAAGCCCGTCCCGGGAAATCCCCTTCCCTTCCACGCGCATCTGGTGGCCAGCCGCAACGATCCTTATTGCGACTATGAACGGGCAAAGGCATTCGCCAAAGCCTGGGGTACCACCTTTCAGGATGCGGGCGAAGCCGGCCACATCAATCTGGAAAGCGGCCATGGCCCCTGGCCGGAAGGCATGATGTCATTTGCGCATTTCATGAAGCGGCTGGGATAATACCAGAGAGTATTATGATGCCCTGGATCGATGGTTGCGCGCAGTAGCAAACGTCCGGGTTTTCGGCAATTAAAAGGCGTCCGCCGGGACCGGCGGACGCCTTTCAAAATTCCAGTGACTGACGGATCGTCAGCCTTCGTTCTGAACCTGCTGGATCGCCTGATGCATCAGTTCGTCCATGGTGCGGCGAATCTGATGGTCGGACTGTTCGACGGTGTTGGTGTCGAAGTCGCCCCGGATCTTGCGGAATACATCCTCGTCGCCCGGCTCGTCGAAATCGGACCGCACAACTTCCTTGGCATACTCTTCAGCCTTGTCGCCCTCGTAGCCGAGCAGCCCTGCAGCCCACAGACCCAGCAGCTTGTTGCGCCGCGCGGTTGCCTTGAACCGCAGCTCCTCGTCATGCGCGAACTTGTTTTCAAAACCCTGCTCGCGCTTGTCGAATGTGCTCATACTCATCGTCTCCTGAACTGCGCTAATGCACTTCTCCCCATATGGGGCTGATTTGGTCTCTTGCATATCCCCGCAGGAGCCGCAAATCAACGCAGTACCTTCACACTTGCAACAAAAGCATAACAGCCGAGCGAAAGGGCTGGAAACATTAGATTGTACTTTCCGCTCGCTTCGGGTAAATTCCGCGCCGCAAAATAGGGTTTGCAGCCTGACGGTGCCTGCCGGTTGACGGGAGTCGTCCCGCCGGATGTCAGACATGGTAAGCAAGACCCTTCCCGAAGGAATCTCTAAATCAATACGGTATCGCTCATGAACCGCCGCCGGCGTATCTATGAAGGAAAAGGCAAGATTCTCTATGAAGGTCCGGAACCGGGAACTCTGGTTCAGCACTTCAAGGATGATGCCACTGCCTTCAACAATAAGAAACACGAGATTGTTGACGGCAAAGGCGTGCTCAACAACCGTATTTCGGAATACATCTTCAACCATCTGAATGCCATCGGCATTCCGACCCACTTCATTCGCCGCATGAACATGCGCGAACAGCTGATCCGGGAAGTTGAGATCATCCCGCTGGAAGTGGTCGTGCGCAATGTTGCCGCCGGCTCCATTGCCAAGCGGCTGGGCCTTGAGGAAGGCACACAGTTGCCGCGCTCCATCATCGAGTTCTACTACAAGAACGACGAGCTCGACGATCCGATGGTCGCCGAAGAGCACATCACCGCCTTTGGCTGGGCCTCCCCGCAGGAACTGGACGACATGATGGCCCTCGCCATTCGCGTCAACGATTTCCTCTCCGGCCTGTTCCTGGGCGTCGGCATTCGCCTTGTGGATTTCAAGATCGAATGCGGCCGTCATTTCGAAGGCGACCTGATGCGTATTGTCGTGGCCGATGAAATCTCCCCGGACAGCTGCCGTCTGTGGGACATTGAAACCAACGACAAGATGGACAAGGACCGCTTCCGCCGGGACATGGGCGGCATGCTGGAAGCCTATCAGGAGGTTGCCAAGCGCCTCGGCATCATGCTGGGCAATGAGCGCCCAGTGGGCTCCGGCCCGACCCTGGTCCAGTAAGACCCCGACAAAGCCCCCGCCTCGAAAGATTGGCGGGGGTTTTTCGTTTCTCGCTCCCCTCTTCCCTTCCCGAACCGGTCAAGCTGGTGTAAGGAGCCCTCAAAAGGCCCGCCAGACGTTGATGGAGACCACAATTATGAAAGCACGTGTGATCGTCACCTTGAAGAACGGTGTTCTCGATCCTCAGGGAAAAGCTATTGAAGGCGCGCTTGGCGGCCTCGGCTTCGGCGATGTCGGCACCGTCCGCCAGGGCAAGGTTTTCGATGTTGAACTGAGCGAAACCGACACGGACGCCGCCCGTGCCGAACTGGAGCAGATGTGCGAAAAGCTGCTCGCCAACACCGTGATTGAGAATTACGCAATCGAGATCGCTTGAACCCGGACCGACGCTCATGGATGAAGACACAGGCAAGGCCGTCGCCTTTATGGCTACCAAAGCGGCCATCTTCATCCTGGTCCCCGCGCTTGCGGCCATGATTGCCGTCATTGTTCTGCTCTAGAAATCGAGAACGCCCATGAAAACCGCCGTCATCGTTTTCCCAGGCTCCAACCGCGACCGGGACATGTTTCATGCCCTGGAACTGATCACCGGCACCCGCCCGCAAAGCGTCTGGCACACGGAAAGCACGCTTCCGGATGTTGACCTGGTGGTCGTGCCAGGCGGCTTTTCCTATGGCGATTATCTGCGTTCCGGCGCCATCGCCGCGCGTTCGCCGATCCTGAAGGACCTTGTCGAAAAGGCAAAAAGCGGCGTCTCGGTTCTAGGCGTGTGCAACGGTTTTCAGATCCTGACCGAAGCCGGCCTTCTGCCAGGCGCCTTGATGCGCAACGCCGGGCTGACCTTCGTCTGCAGGGAAGTGATGATGGAGACGGTCAACAATGCGACCCGTTTCTCCTCCAGTTTCCGGAAGGGCCAGGTCTGGCGCTGCCCGGTTGCCCATCACGACGGCAACTACTTTGCCGATGAAAACACCCTGAAGACCATCGAAGACAACGGCCAGGTTGTCTTCCGCTATGCGGACGGAACCAATCCGAACGGTTCGATCAACGATATCGCCGGCATCACCAATGCCGAGGGCAATGTGCTCGGAATGATGCCGCACCCCGAAAATCTGGTCGAACCGCTGCAGGGCGGCCTGGAAGGACGCCTGCTGTTCGAAAGCCTGATGTCGGCTCTCGAGGCCGCGTGAATCAGTCATGATCGGCGTTCTCGCCATTCTGGTGACATTGGCCGCCGCTGGACTGCTGTTGCAGCCGCGTCTGACCCGGTCTCCCGGATGGCGTGCCATCACAACCCCGCTGGCTTCGATCATCGGCAGCGGTTTCCTCGTATCGGTTCCGATCCTTCGGGACCTCTCCGGCTCCTGGGCGACGGGACTGATGGCCGGGCTGCTGGCGATTTCCTATTGCATCGGCGCGGCAGTCCGCCACAATATCCTTCATGTGGAACCGCTTCTGAATAATGGCGGTTCCGGCCGTCCGATCACGTCGCTCGAACGGATTTCCCATGCGGCTCTGGCCTTCGCCTATTTCGTCTCCGTCGCCTATTATCTCGTCCTTTTTTCCACTTTTCTGCTGAAGCCGTTCGGCATTTCGGACGAGACCAGCGTCAAGCTGCTCGTCTCGTTCTGTCTGGCTCTGATAGGCGCTGTCGGCCTGCTGCGTGGCTTCGGCGCGGAGGAGAGGCTTGAAGTCTACGCCGTGTCAATCAAGCTTGCCGTAATTGCCGGCCTGCTGGCAGCATTGGCGGCTTATGCCCTGCTTCTCGTTTTCAACGGTGGTATCTCCACCGTGGAGGGCCATTTCGAGATATCGAACCTTCCCGTTCTGCTGGGCCTGCTGATCGTGGTGCAGGGATTCGAGACCTCACGCTTTCTCGGCGATGAATATTCTGCCGAGCTTCGGGTGAAGACCATGAAGCAGGCGCAACTTCTCTCGGCAGCGATCTATCTGGTCTTCTTTCTTGCCATGACCCCGCTGTTCGGAATGAACGTCGGTCTTGACGGAGTTGCGGCCATTGTCGACATGATCGCGCCGGTCGCGGCCGTCTTGCCGGTCTTGATCATCGTCGGCGCACTTGCGAGCCAATCGAGCGCGGCAATCGCCGATACGCTCGGGGCCGGTGGTCTGGTGCGGGATGTCAGCGCCAAGCGCATCAATGTCCGCCATGCCTACCTGCTGACGGCGCTGATTGCCGGTCTGGTGACGTGGGAGACCGATGTCTACGCACTGATCACACTCGCTTCGCGCTGCTTTGCCTTCTACTACGCGCTGCAATGCCTGATCGCCGCGATCAGCGCCCAACGGCTGAAACAGCCGAAACACGCTGCGGGTTTTCTCATATTGTCGGTTGTGTGTGCGTGCATTGTTCTGTTTGGTGCGCCTGTGGAAGGTGAATAGTCCCGCTTGTCGTCCGACGCTTGGAGCAAATCATGACCGAAATCCCTCTTTCAAAAGACGAACGTTCCCGGCTTGCCCGCCAGATCCAGCGCTTCATGGAAGACGAACTCGACGTGGAAGTCGGCAACATGGATACCGAACGGCTGATCGAATTCCTGACCCCGTCCCTCGGTGCCCGCTTCTACAATCTCGGTCTCAAGGACGCACAGGCGCTTCTTGCCCGCAAGGTCGACGATATCAACGACGAATTCTACGCCCTGGAACGTGTGATCGAGGACCGGGGATAGCGGCGCCCGTCACGCGACCCGCATCCGTTTGTGTTTCGGCGGATACCCGAAACGCCGGGAGAACGCCCGGGAAAATGCCGCGGGGCTGGCAAAGCCGCACAGGCTCGCAACGGTCTTGACCTGCCGCCCGGCCTCCAGTTCCGTCCGCGCAATGTCCAGCCGCCAGTTGGCAAGATATCCCATCGGCGTTGCCCCAACGAGTTCCTTGAAGGTGACGGCAAACTGCGTGCGCGACATCCCCGCCGTGTCCGCCAGCTTTTCCAGTGTCCAGGCTTCCCCCGGCACTTCGTGAATTGCCACCAGCGCCGCCGCGATGCGCGGATTGGCAAGCCCATTCAGGAGCCCGGAATCTGCTTTGCCCTCTTCCATCGCGTGACGCAGTAGGCGGATGACCACCACCTCACATAGTCTCTGAAAGGCCGCCTGACCGCCGCATCTCGGCAAAATCGCCTCTTCGATCAATGGCATGACCACGGCCGTCAGATACGGCTCCTCGCTGAGCGGCACTGAGATGCTATCGGGCAGAGCGTTGACCAGTTGCTTGCCGACCCCGGCGAACGAGATATGCGCAGCGACCAGCGGTGTTTCTCCCGGCTGCGCCTCCATTTCCGGATAGCCCTTGAGATCCGCCTCCACACGCGGACTGAATGCCAGCCGCAGCGCGCGCCCGTCTCCTTTAAAGATTCTGAAATTGGCCGTTTCGTGTTCGCCGCTGTCGATCGGAGCATTGGAAACCTGAACGCGCAGCCGGTCGGTCAGGGAGGACAACCGGTCCAGCTTGCCATTGAACGAGGTGCGATAGGGAACCGGCATTTCCGTACTCCTGATCATATTTTTAGAACGTTTCTGTTGCTGCCGTTCACTACCTTAAGAACCATCCGCAGGCAAATGTAAAACCCTGCCCCGGCACCTGCCGCCCAAACCTGAGAGACAAAAAAGATGCCCGTTCCACGCCAGCCAGTGCCAGCACTGACAATTGAAACCCTGTCTTCCGGTACCTTTGACCTTGCCAATGACGGAGCGGAATTCGCGACCCTGGTCGTGTTTTTCCGCGGCCTGCATTGCCCGATCTGCGCCACATACCTGAAGGAACTCGGCCGGTTGACACCGGACTTCGCCGAAAAAGGCGTCAAAACCATCGCCATTTCCTCTGACGACCAGGACCGCACCCGCCAGATGGCGGAGAAGGTCGGTTATCCGGATTTGCGTTTCGGCTACGATCTGCCGCTTTCTGTCGCCAGGGACTGGGGACTGTTCATTTCCACCAGCCGCGGCAAGACGAGCATCGGTATTGAAGAGCCGGCGCTGTTCTCCGAACCGGGCGTCTTCCTGATCAAGCCGGACAACACACTCTATTTCTCTTCGGTTCAGACGATGCCGTTCGTCCGGCCGCATTTTCAGGAAATGATCGGCGCGCTCGAGTTCGTCCGAAAGAACGACTATCCCGCGCGCGGGGAATATACCGGAGCCGTCTGAGCTCCCTGGGCTTCAGCAATTCGAAACAAAAAAATACCGGACGCGGGCTGCATCGCGTCCGGCTTAAAGTATGGAAATTTTCGGATAACGCGAGGCCCCTGCGCCCGGCCTCGTTCTGTTCGGCAGGTTCAGCATCGCAACCTCATCGATGCATTCGGCAGCCGCCCATGTTTGTCCCGGCGTTCACCATTGCTGCCTCCGATAACCTTTGGCCGTATCCCAGAAAGGCCGTGCGGCCTCTTTGCGCGCCGCTTCCCGGGTCAATCCCAGATCCTCCAGAACCGAATCCGGCAATTCAAGAAGCTGCTTGCGGGTCCGGTAAATCCGGCTCCAGAGCGCAAACCTGTTTCGGAACTGGGCTGCAAAGTCACTGCTGAACCGCAGTCGGGACACAGGCCGCCCCCGGATTGTTTCAATTGCACTCATTTGATACCTCCTAAGGGTAACAATGTTGACGATTGGATGCATTGTAGCGCTACAATCATATGAATTGACTCCGTCTGAGATGCAATATATTAAATTGTCACCATGACAAATTGGCTCCCTGAAATCCCGGACGGCCAAGGGCCGCTCTATATTCGCCTGGCGGACCGGATTGCCGACGACATCGCGACCGGCACCCTTGCGGCAGGTTCGAAACTGCCGCCACAGCGCGATCTGGCCTATGACCTGGGCGTCACCGTGGGCACCATCGGCAGGGCCTATGCAATGATCCGCCAGCGCGGCCTCGTCAGCGGAGAAGTCGGCAGAGGCACGTTCGTACTGGGCAGCTCGTCCCCCGGGCCTCTGATGGAAATGGCGAAGCCGAATCTCGATCCGGCCGATGGCTCGGGCAGCCCTTCCTCGCGGACACAGGCCGGGACAGGCTCATGGGTCCAGTCGGCCATGGCCACCCCAACCGATACCGACTTTGCCGGAACGCGGATTCCCGTACCGGCGCCTGAATCGATCCGCTTGGACAGCACCTCCGCGCCGGAAACCGGCCAGGCGGCGGTGATCAGGAAGCTGACGGGCGAGATCACCAGCGACTCGCCACACGAGATATCCAGTTACACCCGCGCGGTTCCCGACAGCTGGCGCGAAGCGGGCCGGCGCTGGCTGGCGCGCGGCGGTTGGGAACCGGCGGAAGACAGCATTGTTCCAACGACCGGAGCCCAGGCGGCGATCATGTCCATCATCGCCGCCACCACCGCTCCCGGCGACCAGGTTGTTTTTGAAGATCTGACCTACAGCGCCATTGCGCGCGGGGCCGCCCTGACCGGCCGCAGGCCCGTTCAGGTGGTGCGCGACGACCAGGGGCCGGTGCCCGAAGACCTCGCGCGCGTGTGCGCACAAAGGCATCCGAAAATCATTTTCCTGACGCCGACCATGCACAATCCGACCACCAGCCTCATGGGCGAAGACAGGCGCCGGGAGATTGTCGAAGTCGCGCGGCAGCATAATCTCTGGATTATCGAGGACGAGGTTTACGGCTCTCTGCGTGAGACCTCCCTCGTCCCTCTCGCGGCGCTCGCGCCCGAGCGGACCTTTCACGTCGGCTCCCTGTCGAAGTCGGTGACGGCCGGCGTGCGCGGCGGCTGGGTATCCAGCCCCCTGTCCCATGCCCAACGGGTCTATGCCGCACACAAGATGCTGACCGGCGGCATTTCCTTTTTGCTCGCAGAGCTCTCGGCCCGTCTGATCCTGAGCGGCGCCGCCGCCGACTTCCGCCAGAAAATCCTGGCAGAAATTGGCGCCAGGCACGACATGGTCCGGCGCTTTCTCGGACAGTATGAGATGAATGCGGCAGCGGACGCGCCTTTTGCCTGGCTGAAGCTTCCCGAACCCTGGCATTCCGGAACATTCAAGGCCGCGGCAGCCACTGAAAACGTGCTGATCGATGATGAAGACGAGTTCAAGTCCGGCCGGTCCGGCAAGGTCTATCACCGGGTCCGCATCGCCGTCACCAACCCGCTGACGCAACAGGAAACGGCCAAGGGACTGAGCATTCTGCACGATCTTCTTGAAGATCACTGCGCATGCTACGACAGTTTCGAATAGAAAGCCCGTGCCTCGAAAGTAAGCCGCTCCCTGGATGAAACGGGCAGTTTCCGAATTCCCGCACCGCCTGCGGTGCCGTTTCGAAGGTGGCAATCATGACTCAGGCAAGCCTCATTGCCCTGATCGTTCCAGGTTTCTTCATCAGCTTCGCGCTGTTCTGGTCAATGGTTGTCTTCCTGATCGCACGCATCGGCGGCTGGGCCAGCCTGGCGCGCCAATATCCCGCGACAACACCCCCGTCCGGAAAAAGCTTTCAGTGGCGCAGTGCCAGGTTTGGCTATTTGGGCAGCTACCGGAACACCCTGGAGGTGACGTTGTCCCCGGCCGGCCTTTACATGCGGCCGGTGATTTTCTTCCGGATGGGCCATGACCCGGTTCTGATCCCCTGGAACGCCATTGCCGATGCAGACCGAAGCGACCAGTTTTTCGTGTCGGCGCTTCGACTCAGCATCAGGGACGGAAATTCCGGCGACGTCAGAAACATCACCTTTTACGGTCAGCCGCTCGTCGATGCGATTGAAGCATATGTCCGGCCAGGCAGAAACGGCAGGGCTCGGGACATTAAAGGCAAAAGGTATCAACCCTGACGCAAAGCCACCGCACAAAACGCCGGCATTGCGCCGAAGGTCTTCTCCCGAACATCAACATCCTGAAATCCCGCCCGGCAAATGTCTTCAGCGTACCAGCTGATCCAGGCTCGGCCCTCCTCCGCAGTCGCGCATTGACCGCGCGGCTGGTAAGTGGTCGCGAAGGTGCCCCCTGGTTTCAGGCGGGCTTTGACCTCCTCGATCAGCGCTGTCCGCTCTTCAACGAACTGCAGGACGTTGCAACTGAAAACCGCGTCGAATTGATGCGCCCTCGGCAGGCTGTTGAGATCGCCGTGCCAAAGATCCAGCCGGTTTGATTTCAGCGCCGCCGCATTACGCCTGGCGGCATTCGAGATCATCAGGGCGGAGTGATCGACGCCGGTAATATGCGTATTGGCGGCTGCAGAAAGAACCGCGGAAAGGCCGATGCCCGGACCGCATCCGATTTCCAGCACTTCGGCTCCGGCCCTGAGCCCGAGAAGTTCGACGGTCCAGTGGTTGCGGGCGATGTTGGAACCGCGATGAGCCATGATCCAGCCAGCCACGCGGCCCAGCACACCATGCGGCTGCCGGAACTGGCCGACAATCCTGCTTTGCAGACCTTCACCGCCGCCTTCGCCGGAAGGCAGGCCTTGAACGCTGTCAGGTGTCATGACGGCTCCGTCCCGCACCAAAAGCAGCGCCGCAGCCGTAGGCAAGGACAAACAGCGCCAGACTACCGGCGAAGGCATCCGAGAAACGGATGGCCGGTGCGCCGAAGACGTCCGCGGCGGCCGTCGACCAGAACCATGTCACCGCAGTGCTTGCGATCAGCAAGCTTGCGACAATCTGCAGGATCCGGTGGCCCGTGCTGTTAATTCCGGTTGCCCGATCCGTTTTGCTTTTCAAGGTTTCCTTCATCTTCCACTCTCCCTGCATTCATGAGTCGTTGCCGAAAGTCCGTCAGCGTCCCGCAAGCTTGCGCGACGCTTTCCTCCTCCCAGTCACCGGACAAGCTTTTCAACAGGTCCGCTTCCTCGGCTAGAATCGCCTGAAACTCGGCAGTGCCATCTGCGGTCAGCGCTATCAGTACCGAACGCTTGTGCTCCGGGTTTGCGCG
Organism: Roseibium sp.; assembly: GCA_050302295.1. GTDB lineage: Bacteria > Pseudomonadota > Alphaproteobacteria > Rhizobiales > Stappiaceae > Roseibium. Next base: position 21,788 of record JBNLAU010000149.1, read on the forward strand.
TGTCTCGACAAAACCACGGTCGGAGAGACGGTCGACCAGCGCTTGAACCGACTGTCGTTTCATTGACTTCGCCTCGGCCATTTTCGGCACGGGGCTTGGGCCCTCCTCGGCGAGATATTCCAAAACCGCCCTCAGTGACGCCGTCAGCCCCCGGCTTTCCAGCATCCTGTCGGAAATTCCGGCAAGCAACCGGAAGGTCTTTCGGACCTCGCCGATCAGGCACCTCAACGCGGCAATGTCGATGTCTTCTTTCGCGCGCATGCGTCCTCTCGATTTGACAGCTTAACTGTCATATAGACTTTGACAGCCTACCTGTCAAGAGTCGCTGTCCTCTACAAAGTTTCACCATCACTCTCCCCATTTCCGGGACAATCTGCTAAACGGCGGCATAACTGCCTGCCTGCGCCGTCACGACCCAACCACAGCGGCCAAATACAGTGGAACGTCATGATCCCGAACGACATCAAGATCACGCCCGACCTGATTGCTTCCCACGGCCTGAAACCGGATGAATACGAGCACATTCTGGAATTGATCGGCCGCGAACCGACCTTCACGGAACTCGGCATCTTTTCCGCCATGTGGAATGAGCATTGCTCCTACAAATCCTCGAAAAAATGGCTGAAAACCCTTCCGATCGACGGCCCGCGCGTGCTGCAGGGCCCCGGGGAAAACGCCGGCGTCGTCGATATCGGCGACGGTCAGGCGGTTGTCTTCAAGATGGAAAGCCACAACCACCCGTCCTATATCGAGCCCTACCAGGGCGCGGCGACCGGTGTCGGCGGCATTCTGCGTGACGTATTCACCATGGGCGCCCGGCCGGTGGCGGCCATGAACGCGCTGCGCTTCGGCGCGCCGGACCATCCGCGCACGAAACATCTGGTCTCGGGCGTCGTCTCCGGCGTCGGCGGCTATGGCAACTCCTTCGGCGTGCCGACAGTCGGCGGCGAAGTGGAATTCCACGCCCGCTACAACGGCAACTGCCTGGTCAACGCCTTTGCGGCCGGCCTTGCGAAATCCGACGCGATTTTCCTCGCCAAGGCCGAGGGTGTCGGCTTGCCGGTGGTCTATCTCGGCGCCAAGACCGGACGCGACGGCGTCGGCGGCGCCACCATGGCCTCTGCCGAATTCGACGATACCATCGAGGAAAAGCGCCCCACCGTTCAGGTCGGCGACCCCTTCACCGAAAAATGCCTGCTGGAAGCCTGCCTTGAACTGATGGAGAGCGGCGCGGTCATCGCCATTCAGGACATGGGCGCCGCAGGCCTGACCTGCTCGGCCGTGGAGATGGGCGCCAGCGGCGACCTCGGCATTGAGCTGGACCTCGACAAGGTGCCAGTGCGCGAGGAG
>JBNLAU010000150.1:0-4936 GCA_050302295.1 Roseibium sp.
GTTTATCATGACGGCATCGTATTGCCTGTCCGGATCACTCCGGAGGACCCGGAACAGCAGGTTCGTTTCACCGTCGATGTCTTCTTCGGTATCTGCAGCGATATCTGCGTCCCCGGCGACGCAAGCCTTTCTCTCGACCTGAGTCCGGACGCAGAAATGGACGACCTTGCCGCGAAACTGATCCAGCGGGATCTCGACAATGTTCCGCATATCGGGTCAACCGAAGATCTTCAGGTGCGCGACGTCGGCTTGTCCGCCGACGGGCAATCGCTCCTGATCGACACCCTTGTCCCGGCCGGCGAGAAGCCTGAACTGTTCGCTGCGGGACCTGAAGGTTCGTTTATCGGCCTGCCGAAACTTGCAAGCCTAACCGGGGAAAACGCTGCCTGGCATCTTTCGACCAAAGGTCTTTCAACTACCGACGATGACAGCACTCTGCGGCTGGTTCTGACAGCGGGAGGAAAGGCTATCGAGCATCTGCAGCCGATCGATCCCGCGTGGCTGCAATAGACCGCGATTGGCGTCCCGGCGTGGAGACGTTTTGTCGCCACGCCACTCGACGACGGCAGGCAAACACCTTATCTGTGCTGCGGGCTGCAGTTTCGTCCCCAGTCGATTGAACAAAGGATATTCAGTATGGCACTTAAGGTTGGCGACCGCCTCCCCGAGGCAACGTTCAAGATCATGACCGCGGATGGTCCCGGCGAAATGACAACCAGCGAGCTCGCCAACGGCAAGACACTGGTGCTTTTTGGCGTTCCGGGTGCTTTCACCCCAACCTGCCACATGAACCATTTGCCGGGTTTCGTGGAACACGCCGACACCTTGAAAGCCAAAGGCGTCGATGCAATCGCCGTTGTCTCGGTCAACGACGTGTTTGTCATGGATGCCTGGGAAAAGGCGTCCAACACGGGCGGCAAGATCACGTTCCTTGCAGATACCGGCGCAGAGTTTGCTGAAGCGGCCGGCCTGGGCCTTGGTCCGGCGCCGATCTTCGGCCATGTGCGGTCCCAGCGGTTCGCGCTGATCGCAAAGGACGGCGAAGTTACCTTCCTTGCAGTGGAAGAAACTCCGAGCGATGCGACAAAAACCGGCGCTGCCGCAATTCTGCAAGCGCTCGGCTGACCATTTCCCGGCCGAAACAGCGACACGAAGAGAGCCCTTTGCGGCTCTCTTTTCATTTGTCAGCCTGTCTGCCGGTTTCTCGGCCAGAGCACGCCCGCAGCCCAGGTCAGATAGACACCGATCAGTGTCGCCGCAATGCCGAACCACGTCAGGGCGTAGCCCAGATGATCGTTCTTGAAGCGCACGATGGTTTCCCCCGCCTGCGGTAAACCGGATTGCGGTGTCAATTGCGCGTCAAGGTCGATGCTGTAGGGGGCGAGATCCGAACCGGAGCGCCCTAAAAATGCTGCCATTGCATCAGTGTCCCGGGCAAACCAGATGCGGTCATTTTGGTCGGGCTCCGGCGTCGTCCAGTTCGGCTTTTCGCTGAGACGCAGCAGTCCGGTCAGAGTCACGGTCCCTTCAGGCGGAACAAGCGCCTCAGCGCGCCTGCCGGCATCAAGCCCCTGAGGCAGAAACCCCCGATTGACGAACACCGTCCAGCCATCGGATGTCCTGAATGGCGCATAGACCATCAACCCCGGCCCGCCCAACGCGCCTGCCGGCTTTGACAGGGCCGTATAATAGAAAACCGCGCCATCCAGAAACGAGCCGCTGACCTGCACGTGGCGGTAGTCGTCCGTCGTTTCCAGCTCAGGCCAGGAGGACGGGCCGGGAGCAGGAACGGGAGGGTTGGAAACACTCTCCTTCACCTGAGCAATGAGGGTCTCTTTCCAGCCCAGGCGATCCAACTGCCAAAAGCCGAGATTAAGCAGAACGGCAAGGGCCGCTGCGGCCGCGACTGTTGGTATTATAAGCTTTCGGACTGGGCCCATGGCCGGCGCATTCCTTCCTGGATCAACCTGTTCCCCGTTATTCTTATATCGAAGCTGGCAGGTTGATCGGTCTTAAAAATATTGGAGCCCTTAACTGGGTTTGCTTGAACGCCAGGTGCGCGTGCTGTGTGTTTTCGGACGTCGGAGACCGGGGTCCGACCATAGTGTTTCCCTGAGGAAAAGCACGAGGTGTCCCGTCTGACGGACAAACCGCTTAAGGGCTGTTTCCGGTCAGGAACCCTGATTGTCGTCCAGCTGGCCTTCTTCCGCCTTGTGCCGGAATTGCAGCGCGATCATCAGGCCTTTGAGCGGGCGAAGCACCAGCCCTGCAAGAATAACCGTCAGCGGCAGCCACAGGATCATGTGCACCCAGATTGGCGGCTGATAGGACAATTCCACAAAGAGCACCAGACCGACGACGATGAAGCCCACGATCATGATCACGAACACGGCCGGACCGTCGCCGCTGTCGGCAAAGGAGAAATCCAGTCCGCAGTTCATGCAGGACTTCTTGACGCTCAAAAAGCCGTCGAACAGATTTCCCTGGCCGCAGCGCGGGCATTTGCCGGAAAGTCCCGCGGAAACCGGATTAACCGGGGGAAAATGCGCCTTGTCTTCCATGGCCAGTGTCCAATTCATCCTTAAACGAAAACACCCGATCCGGAGGATACCGGATCGGGCGCTTTCAGGTTTGTTTCCAAACTGCTCTTAGTGAGCCGCCGGTGTGCCTGCGCCCCAGATGTAGATCGAGACGAACAGGAACAGCCAGACGACGTCAACGAAGTGCCAGTACCAAGCTGCCGCCTCGAAGCCGAAATGCTTTTCCGGAGTAAACTGGCCAATCAAAGCGCGGATCAGGCAGACCGTCAGGAAAATGGTGCCGACGATCACGTGGAAACCGTGGAAACCGGTCGCCATGAAGAAGGTCGCGCCGTAGATGTTTCCGCCAAAGGAAAACGCCGCGTGGGAGTATTCGTAAGCCTGGCAAACCGTGAAGAGCACGCCGAGGATTACCGTAAAGGTCAGGCCCCACTTCAGACCGTCACGGTCGTTGTGCAACAGAGCGTGGTGCGCCCAGGTGACCGTGGTGCCAGAGCAAAGCAGGATCAGGGTGTTGAGCAGCGGCAGGTGCCACGGGTCAAAGGTCGCAATGCCTTCCGGCGGCCAATGTCCGCCCGTTGCTTCGACGCGGGCGAACTGGATCGCTTCGCCGCTGAACAGCGATGCATCGAAATAGGCCCAGAACCAGGCGACGAAGAACATCACCTCGGAAGCGATGAAAAGGAGCATGCCATAGCGCAGGTGCAGGGAAACAACGCGCGTGTGGTGCCCTTCATGGGATTCACGAACGGTGTCGCGCCACCAACCGAACATCACGTAAAGGACGATCAGAAGACCGACGGCGAAAAGCCCCCAACCCTTGAGGTTGATGCTGCCGAACAGCAGAAAATCCTTGTCCTGCGCGAGCTTCATGAAGCCGATGGCGCCGAGCGCCATGATGAAAGCACCAACGGACGCAATGAACGGCCACGGGCTCGGATCCACCAGGTGGTAATCGTGGTTCTTGGTATGTGCCTCAGCCATCGGCAAGCTCCCCAAAGACATTCTATTCAAGCGCGGAATGCGCCAATTAGTCACAAATTCGTTTCAGCGTCGGCCGTTCCGGCCTTGGCTGCAACAGGGCGTTCCGGTTCTTCTACCGGGAAGAAGGTGTAGGACAAAGTGATTTCCTTCACATGATCCAGTTCGGGATCCTTGTCCATCTCCGGGTCGACAAAAAAGACGACCGGCATCTGTACTGTTTCGCCGCCTTCAAGCGTCTGCTCGGTGAAGCAGAAGCATTGCAGCTTATTGAAATAAGCGCCTGCGGTCGGCGGCGACACGTTGAACGTCGACGTGCCGGTGGTTTTCACCGTGCTTTCGTTGGTCGCCGTGTATTCGAGCTGCGCTGTTTCGCCCATCTGAAGCGTAACCGAGCGATGCACGGGTTTGAAACGCCAGGGCAGTTCGTGACTGACGTTACCGTCGAAGCGAATGGTGATCTTCCTGTCGATGATCACGTCGCTTTCGGCATTGGCAACCTGAGTCGTTCCGCCAAATCCGGTAACGCTGCAAAAGAGATTGTACAACGGCACCGCGGCATAGGCCGCGCCGACCATGGAAGCGAACACACCCGCGCAGATCACTGCGACCTTGCGGTTGCTGCGGGTCAGCTTCTGCTTGTCCTGGCTATCGCTCACGTTCTCTTTCCTCACAGCGGCCGGTCCAGTACCCCGGGACCCAGCTTGATGATGGTGACCACATAGAACAGCAGGACCATGGCACCCAAGGCGGCGGCGATCGCGATGGATCGCGCGCGGCGCTTCTTCTTCTGTTCTTCCGTCAGCTTCACACCTTGATTGTCAGCCATCGGTCAGGCCCCCGCAATCAGGCTTTCACCCAAAAGCAGGGCGAACAGCATGAACAGATAGAAAATGGAGAATTTGAACAGGCGCCAGCAGGCGGCCTTTGCGGGATCCCCTTCCCGCTTGCGCCAGACATCGGCCGCCAGGACGACGAAGGTGAGGCTCAGCAGCGTTGAGGCGATACCATAAACCGGACTTGCAAACCCGAGCAGGTAAGGCGCAACGCCGACTGGAGCGAGCAGCAGCGCATAGGCAAGAATGTGATGCCGTGTGCTGGTTTCTCCCGCGACGACCGGAAGCATCGGAATCTTGGCCGCCGTGTAATCGCCGTTCTTGACCAGAGCCAGCGCCCAGAAATGCGGCGGCGTCCACATGAAGATGATCAGGAACAGCACGAAGCTTTCCAGGCTGACGCTGCCGGTCACCGCTGCCCAGCCAATCATCGGCGGAAAGGCGCCGGCCGCACCGCCGATCACGATGTTCTGCGGCGTCGAACGCTTCAGCCACATCGTATAGACGATCACGTAGAAGAAAATGGTGAAGGCCAGAAACGCACCGGCAAACCAATTCACCAGAAGGCCGAGTGTAAGC
>JBNLAU010000151.1:0-2981 GCA_050302295.1 Roseibium sp.
AGGAAAGGCGCGGATGCTCTCTCCCTTGGCAACACGGGCGTTGTAGAGGCTCCAGAGCTCCGGCCGCTGGTTTTTCGGATCCCAGCCGTGATTGGCATTACGGAAAGAAAACACACGTTCCTTGGCACGGGACTTTTCCTCGTCCCGGCGCGCGCCGCCAAATGCTGCGTCGAAGCCATATTTATCAAGCGCCTGTTTCAGCGCTTCGGTTTTCATGAGGTGCGTGTGAACGGATGAGCCGTGATCAAACGGGCTGATCTTCTTTTCCAGCCCTTCCGGATTGGTATAGACGAGCAGATCCATGCCGAGACGTTTGGCGGTCTCGTCACGGAACTTGATCATTTCCTGGAACTTCCAGGTCGTGTCCACATGCAGCAGCGGAAACGGCGGCTTGGACGGATAGAACGCCTTCGTCGCCAGATGCAGCATGACGCCAGAATCCTTACCGATGGAATAGAGCATCACCGGATTGGAGAATTCGGCCGCCACTTCGCGGATAATGTGGATGCTTTCCGCCTCCAGGCGCTTCAGATTACTGAGGCGCTCAGGCGTGATCCCGTGAGATTGCATGTTCATGTTCGCTTTTCCATTGAGACCGGCAAACCGGTCAAAGTCTTTATCTCGTATGAGCGCCTTGCGTCAGGCCGCGGGGGCCAGATCCGGCAACAGAGCCTTGCTGCTGACAGCGATGAAATGCGGATTGAGCAGGTCGTTCTTGCTGGCGTTTTCCGGCACCTGATAGGTGAAGTCCTCACCGGTTCCGGCGTAGACCACAACACCGCCAGCCGCGCGGACAACCGCATCCCCGGCCGCAATGTCCCACTGCATGGTGGGGGCAAGGCGCGGATAGAGATCGGCCTTTCCGGCGGCTACCCAGCACAGCTTCAGGGACGACCCCACCGAAAGTTGCTCGGCCACCCTCAAGCGCCCGATCAGACTTGCCGTTTCCTCCGACATGTGAGACCGGCTGGCGAGCACGCTGAGGCCTTCCGCCGGGGGCGTTCTGACCGAGATCGGCTGAACATCGATGACAGCACCGCTTTCGATCCGGCCTTTGAAAGCCTGCGGTTTTGTCGTCTCCGCCGTCTCAAGTTTGCCGCCCCAGAAAATTTCTTGCAGCGCCGGTGCTGCCACGACGCCAAAGACCGGACAACCATCTTCGATCAGCGCGATGTTGACGGTGAACTCGCCGTTTTTCTTCAGGAACTCCTTGGTGCCGTCGAGCGGATCGACCAGAAAATAGCGCGTATCGACCGCAGGCAACCGGCCGGCCTCGACGGATTCTTCGGCGACAACGGGCACGTCCGGAAACCGTTCGGCCAGGCCGGCCAGAATGATTTTCTCGGCTGCGGCATCGGCCTTGGTAACCGGGGAGCCGTCGGCCTTGTTCTCAACCTCGAAAGGCTCCGCATAAATCTTCAAGATCTCCTCGCCGGCGCGGATCGCAAGCCGGTTCAAAAAGGATATCTGGTCTTCCGTCATCAACACCTCATTCGACGCGAATTTTCCTGAATTTACGCGCCCATCATACCTAAGCAGCTTGCCCGCAAATAAAAGGAACAACGTGTATCAATTCAAGGAATGGTGTTCCACGAAACCTTGAGAATGGAAAACACCTGGCATTGTCTGGCCCTGGCATAAGGGGTTTTGTTCCGCGGCTCAAGAACCGTCGTACTCAAAGGCTGCCGCTCCCCATTCGGATTCACAAATTGGCAACTCATTTAACAGTAAACTTCGTTTTGTACGTCTGCACGGAGATCATGACCAGTCTAATGACCCAAACCGGGTTGCCGGATTGGAGCGGCGCGCAGGGTGATATCGGGCATCGGACAAACGGCCCGGCGGCATCCAGGCGTGGCGGCAAACTGGGTCTGATCCGGCATTATCTTTGTGCAGAAACACCAGTTGGACGGAACTCCGCCTCGAGTAACAGCTACTTGCGAGATTAAAATGTCGGACGCCACACCAACACCGCATTACGCGGCGGAAGATGACGCGAGCGATGGAATGCCGCGTGCGCGGCGCGCGCGCGTATTCAAAAAGGGAAAGATGATCTTCCAGGGCGGCCTGCGCTCCATTCCCTGCATTGTCCGCAATATTTCCGATGGCGGTGTCATGCTGCAGTTCGAGCAGGCCTATATGCTTCCCAAGGAATTCAGCCTGCGAATGGATCTTGAAGACTACGAAGCCACCTGCGAACTGCGCTGGCAGGAAGGTCTGCGCTGCGGCGTTCAGTTTATCGGCGAAAAACGGCCCGTGAGCGCAGCGCGCGCTCAGGTGCTGAAATCGTCGGAAGAAGCGCTGAAAACCGAACTCGACGAACGCCGCGACAGCCCTGACAACTTCTTCGCCCGCAAGCAGGTGACAGAGCCGCAGACCGCGCCCCAGCCCCGACGGACCAAACCGGCAGGCACGGGCGGCGGCAAACCCGCCTTCGGCAAGCGGCGGTAAAGCTTCAAGCCTCAAGCCATCTGACCGAAGGCAGTGCCCTGCCCTTCATGTCTCGGCAGGGACCGAGAGTTGAGCACGCCTTGTCGGTTCGCCAGCCTCCACCACCGGCCGGCGTGCCCTTCCAGGGATCAGGCCGCCAGACCTTCGCGTGCGGCCGTCCGCGCCTTCGCCGGGCGCTCGCTGCAACGCTTCACCCAGTCCCGGATTGCCTGATTTTCCGGCAAAAGGTCCGGCAACCAAAGAAACGGCCCGCTGCACAAAAGGTCGACTGCGGAGTAGCTCTCGCCAAGCAGATAGGGCTGGCGTTCGAGCGTTTCCGCAAGGCGTGACACCATGGTGTCAAAATCGCGGAGTGTCGCCTCAAGGGCGGGGTGCGTCAGCTGCGCCCAATGCAGCAGGATCACAGGCTCCATCACCCCCTGATAGTAGAACAGCCAGGACAGATAGGCGCCCCTGCCCGGCTCGCCCTCGATCGGGCCGAGCCCGGCCTCGGGATATTTGTCGGTCAGATAAAGGATGATCGCCCCGCG
>JBNLAU010000152.1:0-5934 GCA_050302295.1 Roseibium sp.
GATGGTCTCGTAATATTGGTACTTATTGTTGCCGAAGGTCAGGTTGTTCATCGTCCCCTGGGCGTTGGCCATGGCGCCGAGCGCCGCGAACACCGCGTTGGTGACGTGCTGAGACGTTTCCACGTTTCCGGCGACCACCGCAGCCGGATAGGAGGGGCGCAGTATGCAGTCTTCCGGAATGACGATATTGATCGGCTTGAGACATCCGGCATTCATCGGTATGTCGCCATCCACCATTACCCGGAAGCAGTAGAGAATGGCTGCCCGGGTCACTGGTTCGGGGGCATTAAAGTTGTTCCGCTTCACGCCCGACGTACCGGTGAAGTCGACAGTGGCCTCACGCTTATCCTTGTCGACTGTGATCTTTACCTTGATCACCGAGCCCTGATCCGTCGGATATTCGTACTCTGAATCTTTCAGCGCCTCGATGACACGGCGTACGCTCTCTTCGGCATTGTCCTGAACATGCCCCATATAGGCCTGGACCACATCCAGCCCGAAATGGGTGACCATTTTCCTCAGTTCCTGAATGCCCTTTTCATTGGCTGCAATCTGGGCTGAGAGGTCGGCTACATTCTGATGAGGGTTCCGGGCAGGGTAGGGGTGATTGGTCAGCAATTCGACCAGCTCCTGCTCGCAGAAATGGCCCTGGTCGACAATCTTGAAGTTGTCGAAGAGGACACCTTCTTCGTTCACATTGGTCGCGCGCGGGGTCATGGAGCCCGGAGCCGAGCCGCCGACATCCGCATGATGGCCCCGCGAAGCGGCCCAGAACAGGATTTCGCTGCCGGCATCATCGAAGACCGGTGAAACCACCGTGATGTCTGGCAGGTGCGTGCCGCCGTTATAGGGAGCGTTGAGCGCAAAGACGTCGCCTGGTTTGATCATGCCTTTATTGAGCTTGATGATCGTTTCGACGGAACGGTCCATGGAGCCGAGATGAACCGGCATATGCGGAGCGTTGGCCACAAGGGCGCCGCTTGCGTCAAAGACGGCACAGGAAAAGTCGAGCCGTTCCTTGATGTTGACGGAATAGGCGGTGTTCTGAAGCGTTACGCCCATTTGCTCGGCGATGGACATGAACAGGTTGTTGAACACTTCCAGCATCACCGGGTCGGCGTGGGTGCCGATGGCGTCGGCCCGTTGAAGCGATACCACGCGTGTGAGGATGACATGATCCTTGGCATTGATTTCGGCCTGCCAGCCGTCCTCGACCGCGATTGTGGCATGTGGCTCAATGATCATTGCCGGTCCCATGATTGCCATGCCGGGCTTGAGCTCATCCCTCCTGAATATTCCGGCCTTGTGCCAGTCGTTTTCGGAATAAATATTGGTTGTGGCCGCTGGAGCGGGCGTTTCGCTGGAAAGATTCGTATCCGGCTCAGTCAGACCGGCGCCGCCACCGGCAGTTTCCACTTCCAGGGCTTCTACGACGATCGGTTTGTTGTCATAGGCAAAGCCGAACTGTTTCCTGTGTGCATCCTCAAAGGCGTCCCGCATTTCCGCAGTGCCAGCGAGAGGCACGGGCAGGGGGGTATCTGTGCCGTCATAGCGCAAATGGGCGGTTGCCATTGTCCGGCGTGATTCTGCTAGAATAGCCTGTTTGTCGAGTTCGGCCTCGGTCTGCCCAGCCAGATGATCGCGCAGCGCGGCAAGTTCCGGCAGCAGATCCTCATCCAGGGTTTTTACCACCGCCTGCTGGCGGTCGGCACGGATATCAGCAAGACCCATGCCGTAAGCGGACAGGATGCCCGAGAACGGATGCAGGATAACGGTCTTCATGCCGAGACTGTCGGCCACCCTGCAGCCGGTCTGGCCTCCAGCGCCGCCAAAACACGTCAGTGCATATTCGGTCACGTCATAGCCACGTTGAACCGAAATCTTCTTGATGGCGCTGGCCATGTTCTCGACGGCGATTTTTAAGAATCCGTCGGCGACTTCCTCTGGCGTCCGGCCATCGCCGATCCGCTCAGCCAGGTCGGCAAATTTCTTGCGGACGACGTCCGCATCCAGCGGTTCGTCCTGGTTCGGGCCAAAAATCTTCGGGAAAAAATCCGGTGCCAATTTTCCTGTCATCAGGTTTGCGTCGGTGACGGTCAGTGGACCGCCTCGCCGGTAACAGGCCGGGCCGGGATTGGCGCCTGCGGAATCCGGTCCCACCTGGAAGCGGCCATCAGCATAGTGAAGGATTGAGCCACCGCCGGCGGCCACCGTGTGGATCATCATCATCGGCGCGCGCATGCGCACGCCCGCGACTTCCGTTTCGAAGGCGCGTTCATAGTCGCCGTCATAGTGACAGACGTCCGTCGATGTACCGCCCATATCAAAGCCGATGATCTTGTCGAACCCGGCCATGCGCGACGTTTCGACAGCGCCGACAACACCGCCCGCCGGTCCGGAGAGGATGGCGTCCTTGCCCTGGAAAAGCTCAGCCGCCGTCAGGCCCCCGGACGACTGCATGAACATCAGTTGCGGTCCCTCGCCGAGTTCTTCGCGAACCTGGTTCACGTAGCGGCGCAGGATTGGCGAGAGATAGGCATCAACCACCGTCGTGTCGCCCCGTCCGACCAGTTTCATCAGTGGAGAGACTTCATGGGAAACGGAGATTTGGGGAAAGCCGACCTCTTCCGCAATCTTTTTCAATGACTGTTCGTGCGCGGGGTAGGCATAGGCATGCATCAGCACGATGGCGATGGAGCGGATTCCCGCATCCCATGCCGCCTGCATTTCCGCGCGAGCCCCTGTTTCGTTGAGCGCGGTTTCCACTGAGCCGTCGGCGCGGACGCGCTCGGTGATTTCGTGAACACTCTCATAGAGCAATTCCGGTTTGATGATTTCCTTGGCGAAAATCTGCGGACGTGCCTGATAGCCGATTTCCAGGGCATCGCGAAAACCCTTTGTGATGAACAGTGCAGTGCGCTCACCGTTTCGTTCCAGAAGAGCGTTTGTGGCAACCGTGGTGCCCATCTTTACCGATGCGATTTTATCCGACGGGATCGGTGCGCCTTTTTCGACACGAAGCAGCTCACGGATGCCCTGGATCGCCGCGTCCCGATAAGCTTCCGGGTTTTCTGAGAGCACCTTATGCGGATGCAGGCTTCCGTTCGGAGCCCGGCCAACAATATCGGTGAAGGTGCCACCCCGGTCGATCCAAAAATCCCACTTGGCTGTCATTTTCTTCCCTCTGGTGCCGCCAGCTTTGACGGTCTGGATATCAGATAATTTCATACTGACATTTTATCGATAAAATGTCGATGAAAAATTGCGAAACGTGTCAATTCATTGTTTTTATTGACTTGAATGTGGGTGGAGCAACTTCAAGCCGCTTGCGCCCCAGCCGAAGCGCTGGGCGGCTGGACCGGCTCCGCCGCCGTCAAATGCTCTCATAGCCATTTCCGTTTCCTGTACATCGCTGTGCACGATCAACAACCAGTGGCGATCCGTATTAGCGCTGCCGGCCAGCACCTGCAGTTCCTCGATGCCGGCAGCGGTCTCGAAAGATCCCGGTTCCCGCAGGTAATATTCGAGGGCCGGAGCCGCGAAGCCCTTGTAGAGGATCAGCCGGTCTTCCGGTGCGCGCTGGTCCATGTAATTCCGTGCGATCTCCCGCCACTCGGGCCGGATCTTTTCCAAAAGCGTGAATTTGAGCTGAGGATAGGTGAGGACCAAAGACGCGAAGAATATTGCGGGCAGAAAGAGGCGCGGCAAAAGGGATTGCGCTCCGGCCGAAGCGAGCAAAAGAAGCCCGGGCCAAGCCGCAATCAAGTAGCGATCAAAAAGGATTGGCTGCACCAGAATGGAATAAAGATAGGCGAGAACGAACGGTCCGGCTGTGTAGGCAAGCAACATAAGCATGCGCTGGCGTGTCTCCGCAGGCTCTGAGTGCCTATCATCAGGCGCAATCAGTGTTCTCAGGACAAAAAACAACGCCAAACCTGCAAGCAACCAGAAGAATGTGAGGGCTCCGGACATGTTGAAGATCATGTTCTTCAGAAAAGGCAGGTCCGGGTACGCAATCCAGAAGCCCTCTTCTGCGACGGACCGGGCACGGCCCGCCAGAATGATCAACCAGGGCAGAAAGGCCAATGTGCTCAGGCCCAGGGCGATGCAGGCAATGACCGGCCTGGAACGGAAGAGGGTTCGAGTGCGCAAGACGTCCGTCATGGCGTAGATGGCACAGAGCAGACCTATCGGCGCAAATCCCAGAAGCGCATAGATATGACTGTAGAGAAACAGGGCGCCGCTCAGGGCGAGCGCCATGAACCAGCCACCCGAAGGGCGCTTGAGCACGTTCATGAGCGAAAGCAGGAAGGCCAACCCGCAGGCGGTTAGCAAGGCGTACATGCGTGCTTCGGTGGAGTACCAGATGTGAAAGGGTGAGACGGCGAGCAGGGCAGCAGCCAGCAGTCCTGACGTCCGGCCTCCGAGCATCCCGCCGATCAGATACATAAGCCAGACCGCCACTACACCCAGAATGGCCGATGGCAGGCGCAGGGCTGTTTCGTCATCACCAATCACTGGCATTGTCAGCCACAGAAGAACGTTATGAAGCGGCGGATAATTGTCGGCGGCAACGGATTTGATGAGATCAGAAAACGAGCCTTTCGATTGGCTCCAGCTCACGGCCTCGTCGTACCAGAAACTGGTTCTGTCCAGATCGTAAAAGCGAAGCACGACCGCAACCACGAGGATGCCGGAGAGAAGCAATAAGGAACTGAAACGCCTGTCCGTTTCTTCTTGTCCGTCTGCTTTCTGCACGCGTGAATTCCTTGTCCCCGGGGTTGGCTGCGCAAACGCTAATATCACTGTGCAGCGCTGCTCGCCAATCAGCCAGCACCGGGAAAGGCAGATATTCCGAATCAACTCCATAATTATAATTTATCGATAAAATGTTGATGTTTTCGTTTTATGAGGCTACTCTCTTGAGAGATGCGCTTTTCAGAGGTGTTCAATGAAGACGCCCAGAGTTGCATCCTGAAGGGCTCAGACCCGCTTCCAAGAGGAGATTTTCATGCTGCATTCACGTTTTTTGACCAAATCGGGTCTCCATCTGGCTGCCGCTGCTGTTCTCGGCCTTGCCGGGCTTACCGCCGCTGCCGCGGAAACCAAATGGGACATGCCGACGCCCTACGGCGACAGCAACTTCCACACGCAGAACATTGCGGCCTTTGCCGAGGACGTGAAAGAAAAGACTGATGGCTCGCTGGTTATTCAGGTCCACTCCGCCGGCTCCCTTTTCAAACACCCGGAGATCAAAAACGCCGTTCGTAAGGGTTTGGCACCGATAGGCGAAGTTCTTGTCTCACGTCTGTCCAACGAAGACGCCGTATTTGGTGTCGACTCGGTACCGTTCCTGGCGCCCTCTTATGACAAGGCATGGAAACTCTACCAGGCTTCCAAACCCGCTCTTGAAGAAAAACTGGGCGAACAGGGCCTCCAGCTGCTTTACGCTGTGCCGTGGCCGCCGCAGGGTGTCTATGCCAAGAAGGAAATCAAATCGGCTGACGACCTGAAAGGACTGAAGTTCCGGGCCTATAACACGGCGACCGAGCGTCTTGCCCAGCTTGCCGGCGCAGTTCCGACCCAGGTGGAAGTGCCGGATATTCCGACCGCCTTCTCCACCGGTCGGGTGGAAGCCATGATTACGTCGCCGTCGACCGGTGCCAATTCAAAGGCCTGGGATTTCCTGTCCCATTATCACGACACCCAGGCATGGCTTCCCAAAAATATGGTCTTCGTCAACAAGCGCGCGTTTGACGGACTGTCCGATGCGGAACAGACCGCCGTGCTGGAAGCTGCCGAAGAGGCGGAAAAGCGTGGCTGGGAAGCTTCCAAGGCCGAAACACAGGCCAAGACCAACATTCTGATCGAAAACGGAATTACGGTCGTGCAGCCAAGCGAGCAACTGATTGAAGACCTGACCGCCATCGGCGA
>JBNLAU010000153.1:0-4696 GCA_050302295.1 Roseibium sp.
GGCGGCGACCGGAGATGCGTGCATGCCGATGACCTTCCTGTAGGCAGGGCGTTTCATCACCGCGCCGCACAGGGCGGCGATGCGCGGGTTTGCTTCGAACAGTGCCTGGCGGTCGGCTGACCATTCGGTCAGCATGGTCAGGTAGATGTCGAGTGCCGTATACCCGCGCGGCAGGAAGTAGGGGGTGCCTTCAATGGCCCCGTTGATGACGGAGAAAAATTCGGCCAGATGGCTTTCCGCGCGCCGGCGCACGCTTTCATTGGCCTCGTCGTCTGTCGTGAACTGTTCCGGATGCCAGGCACGGGAGAAGATCGGGTATCCGTTCGCGGCCATGGATGTCAGCCAGAACAGAAAGACCGGCCGGTCGGGATCGTTGGGGCCAGGAACAAGGCCCGATCCGGCATGGGCTTCGCTGAGCACGAGCATGATTGCCGAGGTTTCGCCGATGACCGTGCCGTCTGGTAGCCTGAGCGCCGGGATGCGCATGACCGGGTTGATAGACCGGTAGGCCTCGCGACGATGGTCACCGGCGGCCATATCCACGTGAACAAGCCGATGATCGACACCCAGTTCCTCAAGCATGACATGCGGCGCAATGGCTCCCGAAAGACGTTCCCAAAACAGTGTGCAGGGGGCGTTCATGTTCATGACCCTCCGTTGTTTTCGGTGGTCGGATCGATTTCGCAGGCCACTTCGGTAATGCAATTGGCCGGAAATCTGCTGCGGCGGGCATGTTCAAGGATCGTGTTTTTGTCCCGCGCCAGGTAGATGCAGAAGGTCTTGTTCCCAGCAACATAGGAATGCTGCCACTGAATGGCGGGTGCCAATTGCGCAAGTGTTTCGTTGGACCTTCTGGAGGCTGCGGCCAGGTCCTGGCTACTCATGCTGCCGACACCTGGAATGTCGCGTTCGATGACGAATTTTTTCACCCTGCCGATCCTTTCCTGCGAGCGCTCGGAAGAAACTTTTCTTTAGTCCGGGCGGCGGCGTTCGTCGTTCAGTGGCAAGATCGCTCGATTTTTTCCAAAGATCAGCTCATTTTGTCTCGCCGATTGAAAAGAAAATCTTTAGTAGTTGGTGCATGAAAGTATCGCACCTGAATGCGCTTCGGGCTTTCGAGGCTGTCATGAGGACAGGTTCCTTCCGCTTTGCCGCGGAGGAACTGGGCGTGACAACTGCGGCGGTCGGCCAGCAGATCAGGGGGCTTGAGGCCTATCTTGGCAGGACCTTGTTCCGGCGCAGCCCGACAGGGGCGAAGCCGACGGACGAGGCGTTGCGCGTCAAGGACCGGCTGACCGGCGGTTTTTCCATTCTGGACGATGTGATGATGGAGCTCAGGCAGGTGCGCACGGCCAACCAGGTGTCCGTAACACTTCCGGAATCCTTCGCGGAAAACTGGTTCACGCGGCGCGTGGCGGAGTTTCAACGGCAAAATCCGGCGGTCGAGATCAGGCTCAATGCGTCGAACAGGCGGGTCGATCTCGCCGCGGACGGCTTTGATTTCGCCATTCGCTATAGTCCGCCCCCCGACTCTGGCCTGGATGCGGTCGATTTGTTCGGCGACTACGTGGTTCCGGTCTGCACACCCGAGTTTTCGGAGCGCTTCAGCCTTTCAGCGGATCTCAAGAGGCTTTCCGGTGTGCCCCTCGTGCATCTGGACAACAGGACGCCCGACCCGAAATGGGCAAGCTGGCAGGACTGGTTCGCCACCTTCGGCATTGAGCCTAGCATGGACAAGTCGGGATTGCGTTTTTCGAGGATCAGCTCGGGATTGCAGGCGGCCCTGTCCGGCCAGGGACTGGTGCTGTGCGGTATCACCGAGGCCCATGATTCCCTTGCAGGCGGCCAGCTGATCCTGCCGTTCGGTCCCGCGAGATATGTGCAGACAGGCTATCGCTACCGGCTACTGTCAATCAGCGGCCGCGTGATGAGCCCGCAGCAGCGGCGGTTCTGCGACTGGACCATCGAACAGGCAGCCGGCTTTCGCAAAACAGTTGGTGACTTGCTTGAATTGAAGGACGGGTGAGCCGAAACCCTAGTCTGCGTCCAGCGTTTCCAGGTGCTTGGCCACGGGAAGGTCCGCGCCGGCGCAGAAATGCTTGTAGAGCATCGCCATGATATCTTTAACCGGTTCGCTTGCCAGCCGGTAATAGATTGTCGTGCCTTCCCTGCGGGTCGTCACAAGGCCTTGTGCACGCAACAGTGCCAGCTGTTGAGAGACGGTCGGCATGCGCAAACCGGTCTTTTCGGCAAGTTCGCTGACACAGCGCTCTTCTTCCAGGACAAGGCACATCAGCAGAAGGCGTGGCGCGGATGCCATCATCTTCAAGAATTCCGCTGCGGATTCTGCTTTATCTTCAAGTGCTTTATAGTCCATGGACCAACATTGCCAAACAATGGAGTGATCTGCAAGCTTGAGGTTCCTTCTGGAGCCTGTAACTCGGTTTTTATATGCGACTGGCAACTGTGACAATGATGTTTCCGTTGCCGCAGCCGGTGCCGGTCATCAGACACATGGTCTTCTGCTGCATGTCCTGACCGAAAGCTTTGGTGCCGTCGGTGATGAGAATGATCGCAGCAAACGGACCGCCAAGGACAACTGACAGAAAGATAATGACAAAAATGCGGTTCAACATGGGTTTCTCCTGGCGGCAATCTGTATCGATTGATCGGAGAATAGGCTTTGAGCCTTGAACCCATGCTGAGTGCCGCGTTCAGCTGCCGTTCAGATATCTAAACGGCAGTAAACTGTGTGATCTCAGAAGGTTATGCCTTTAGAGATTTTGCGTCATCGCGGTCCTCAGTGCTTCCAGAAGCACCTTGTCACGCCCGTAGATGTCTTTTCTGAAATGCGTGGACCCATCCTTGTTCATCCAAGCCGTAAGGTAAGTCAGGTGAACTTCAATCGGCACCCTGGGCTGCACGATTGTCCGCTGGCCGCTGTCGCGGACCTTCAGCCAATGGCCTGGCGTGGAATTGGTGTCGCTCAGCAGAACGTCCGCCAGGCTGAAGGGATCGGAGACCCGGATACAGCCGTGGCTGAAAGCGCGCTGCGTCTTTGAGAACAGTGACTTCGACGGCGTGTCGTGAATGTAGATGTTGAACTGGTTGGGGAACATGAACTTTACCCTACCGAGCGCATTTCCTTCTCCCGGGTCCTGGCGCAGGCGGAACGGGAAGTTACCGGAAGAAATGCTGTTCCACGCAACCTGTGTCGGCGCTATCTCGTTACCATCCTGAAACACGCGGATCCCTTTCCCGCTGAGGGCCGCTGGGTTTTGTTGCAGTTTTGGCAAGTATTCGTTGGTGGCGATTGATGCCGGCACGTTCCAGTATGGATTGATCTCCACATATTCCAACTGGTCGGAAAAGACCGGCGTGGCGTGAAACGGCTTGCCGACGACCACGCGCGCGGTATGGATGGTCTTGCCGTTGCGTACGACCTTCAGGTTCTGATCCGCCAGGTTGGAAAAGATATAGAAATCGCCCAGGTCGTCGCGCATCCAGCGGCGGCGCTCCATGTTGATTTCCATCTGGATAAGTCTGTCCTGGATCGGAATGTTGATCTGGGTCAGCGTGTCGGAACCGATGACGCCATCGGTCGCCAGTCCGTGATATTCCTGGAAGGCTTTCACGGCTTCGACGAGAGAGCCGTCGTAGACATCCCCCGTGTGGTCCGCCGCTCCTGGGATGTCCTCCTGCATCAGCCGTTCGCGCAGAATGGCAACGCGCGGGTCACTCATGCCTGGTTTGAGAACGTCGCCTTCGGGAACGACTGTGAAGCCGCCGTTCTCAGACTTTTCCCTGTACTGGGCAAGGCGCCGTTTCAGTCTGGCATAGTTGTCGGACTGCGGTGCGAGGCTCTCAAGAAAAGCGCTGAAATCGACCGCCATTTCCGCGTTTTTGAACAGCAGTTTTGGGTCCGGTTTGTCCGGGAAGAGGTTCAGAGCCTTGTTGACCTTGTTGGGTTGCACGCGGCCCGAGGATAGATGTGTGGCATAGCGGAGAAACTGAATGGAAAGATCCAGATCGAAAGCCGCCCATTCTTCCGCCGTCTGGGCATTTTCCGAGCGTGATATGAATTCCAGCGGCCCGTAATTGTTGGGGTTGAGCGCATGGTCATTGGCATCGGCCATGGCCGCGATCACGAGGCGGGCGTTCTCGGTCAGGCCGTTTTCGTTAAACCAGATCGGGGCAAAGGCGCGCTCGCCATAATAAGTCGCCAGACCCGGCTCGACCGTGTCGGACATGGCAGCCTGAATTGCGTTGGCAATCGGCGATTGCGGTTCGAGCGCTTTGGGCTGCGGAGCAGGTTGCTGCTCCGAAGCTTCCGGCGCCTCGGTTTGCGCGGAAGCAGGATTAGGTGCCGGATGTATGCCAATTGAAAGACAAAAAAACAGACCCGCCAAAATAAAACGAGCCGAAGAAAAGAATGCCACGGAATAATCCCCTCTTGATTCTATTTTGCCGAAGTTTAGTGCATGTGTGCGAACGGGCCAACGGCACTTCATTTGCCTTTGGAGGGAGGTGGACAATTGCGGCCTTGACCGGCTTCCGATTTCCGGTCCATAAAGCTGGCCATGATGACGGCCACACGGAACATCATTTCGATCACCATTATTTGCAGCTAGCGACACCGCTGGCTGTGGCCGTTCCCTCTTGGCAAAATTTCCCCTGAGACGGATCGCCCGGTCAG
>JBNLAU010000154.1:0-4930 GCA_050302295.1 Roseibium sp.
GGGCTCTCCAAACATCGCAGGACCGGCTCCTCGAAAAACGCTTCCTGGCGGATGCCGGTGTCGCGATCGCGGATTTTGCCGATATCGCATCTCAGGCAGATGTCGACGCCGCTCTGGAAAACTTTGGCGGGCAAGGCGTTCTGAAGACGCGGCGCTTCGGCTATGACGGCAAGGGTCAGTTGATGATCCGCACCCCGCAGGATGCAGCCGGTGCCTTTGAAAAACTTGGCTCCGTGCCGGCTGTTCTGGAGGATCTGATCCCCTTCGAATGCGAAGTCTCCGTGGTCGTGGCAAGGGATCTTGAGGGAACCTGCACCAGCTACGACATCGCCCGCAATCATCACGAAAACCACATTTTGAAGACATCGACCGTCCCGTCGGGCGTTTCGGCAGCGACATCGGAGGCCGCCTGCGCCATGGCCGAGAAAATCGTCTCCGGCCTCGACTATATCGGCGTCATGGGCGTGGAAATGTTCCTGGTTCGCGATGACGCCGGTGAAAGGCTTCTGGTCAACGAGATTGCCCCGCGGGTGCACAATTCCGGCCACTGGACACAGGACGCCTGCCTCACTTCCCAGTTCGACCAGCACATCCGCGCCGTCGCCGGCTGGCCGCTGGGGTCAGCCGAGCGTCATTCGGACGTGGTGATGGAGAACCTGATCGGCTTCGATGCCGATGGCTGGCAAGACATCCTGAAAGACCCCGCCGCCCGCCTCCACCTTTATGGAAAGGCGGAAACCCGGGAGGGCCGCAAGATGGGGCACGTCAACCGGATCTCCGATAAGTCGGCCTGAGCAGTCCGGGTCAGTAGGTCACCAGACTGAGCCTCTCCCTGTTGGCGAACCTGAGATTCGCCAGCAGAGCGACGGAAGCCAGGCCACCAGCCAGTCCGCACCACACTCCGACACCGCCCCACTCCGCGGCAAAGCCGAGGCCGAGGGACAGGCTGATGCCGACAACCCAGTAGCCGAAGAGCGCGTAGAACAGCGGAATAGTAGTGTCGCCGAGCCCGCGCAGGTTGTTCACACCAATAATCTGGCCGCCGTCGGCCAGCTGGAAAACAGCCGCGACCAGCAGGAACGAAGTGCCATAGGTGAGCACCTGTCGTGCCTCGGGATCATCGAGATCCAGATAAAAGCCGACCAGAACCTCCGGAATCGTCCAGAACGCAATCGCGAAACAGCCCATGAACGCAATGGTCACCCCAAGCGCTGTCCAACCGGCCCGGCCAACGCCTGCATGATCTCCCCGGCCCGCTGCAAGGCTGACGCGGGTCATGGCCGCGACCGAAAAACCGACCGGCACCATGAAGGTGATTGACGCGACCTGCAGCGCAATCCCGTGACCGGCCAGGGGCAGTGTTCCCAACCAGCCGATCATGATCGAAGAAGCGGCGAACAGAGAGCCTTCGGCGATGATCGTCAGAGCAATAGGCGTTCCCAGACGCACGATCTGAAAGAAGACCGGCCAGTCCGAGCGCCAGATCCGTCCCAGGATCGAGTAGCGGCGGAGCTTTGGATGCCAGATGGAATAAGCCAGAAGGAACAGGAAAGTCGTTGATGCGCTGAAGACGGATGCGATACCCGCGCCGACCAGTTCCAGCCGTGGAAAACCGAATTCGCCGAAGATAAGTGCATAATCTGCAACGGCATTCACCAGAGCCCCGGCAATCGTCGCCCAGAGCACAACCTGGGTCCGCTCCATGACCGTCAGAAACCCGCGCACCGCCATGATCAGGAGCGCAGGCAGCATGGTCCATTGCAGATAGCTCATATACAGCCCCGCAAGCGCGGCAAGTTCGGGATCCTGACCAAGGAAAAGCAATATCGACTCGGTGAAGAGCAGAACGAGCCAGACCGGTATGCAGAACACAACGGAAATCCAGAACCCCATGCGCACAGCCCGGCGCAGGTCGCGCATCTTGCGCTGCCCCCTTGCCCGCGCGGCAAGCGGAATTACGGCCTGCAGCAGGCCCATGCCGAAGAACCACACCAGCATGTAGAAATTGAAGGCCAGGACCGAGGCCGCCAGTTCTTCAGCGCCCAGGCGGCCAATCATCAACACGTCCGTCGTGTTGATCGCCATCTGCGCGAGCTGCGCCCCGGCCAACGGCAGGCCAAGCGCCAGCGTTGGCAGGATGTCGCTCCGCCACAAGGACTTGTTTTTTGCCGAATCGGGAGTTGCGGACGCAAGTCGCGCCATTGTTTTCTCCAAAGATCAGGGCTGAAGAATGCCTTCTCGAGCGAGGCATCATGAAGAAGCAGAGTCTTTCAGCATTAGCTGTCAAACAAGAGAGTGTCCATGTTTCTTCGCAGCTCCGAAAGCAGGCGAAGAGTCTGAAATGCGCGGGTTTCTTTGCGAATGACTGTGGACAGGTGCGGTCGGCTCTGTTATTAAGCCCGCAAGGTGAGCGACGCGTCAGCGGCGATCAGGTTTCTGTACACTAGTGAATGCTTAGCACACAAGTTGCTGTATAAGGCGTTGACTGCGTGTCTTCAGGGCAGTCGCGTAACGTGCTGACAAGGCCTCGCTTAAATCTAATGTCTATTCTGGCTGCGGAATTGCCGCAGCGCATTGAAAACGGGAAAAAACGCGTGCAGGTTCTGGTTCGCGACAATAATGTCGATCAAGCGCTGAAGGCGCTTAAGAAAAAGATGCAGCGCGAAGGCATCTTCCGTGAAATGAAACTTCGCGGTCACTTCGAAAAACCGTCTGAGAAAAAGGCGCGTGAAAAGGCTGAAGCGATTCGCCGCGCGCGTAAGCTGGCTCGCAAGCGGGCACAGCGCGAAGGTCTGCTTCCGGGCAAATCCGCTCGCCGTTAATCCGGCTTGAGCTGCTTGGCGGCAGGCGCTGCCGATCAATTTGAAATTGCCGTAAGGCCGACCGAAGTCACGGTCGGCTTTTTGGCGTTTTCCAGAGATAGCTCTGAATACAGGTCGTCTGAAGATGGCTGAGTCACATTCCCGCCCAATTGGAGGCAGATGAACGGCATGTCTAATCGCTTGACTGTAAGAGATCATATGTGCCGGATGCGCAAATACCTGCCCCACGCCGCCCTGTTCAGCCTGACAACGCTTCTTGCGGCGTGTAACACCTCCAGTGTCTACAACGATGTGCCGGTCAACAAGTCTGCCGGGTCCGCAACGAACATCGCCTCGCTGTCAGCGGTGATTGAATCCAATCCGTCCGACGCCGACGCCTACAGCACGCGCGGCATCGCATACGGTCAGGCTGGCAAACTCGATCTCGCGGTGGAGGATTTCAACCGGGCGATTCAGCTTAACCCGCGCTCCTATCAGACATACGCCAACCGGGCGCTGGTCTACCGCCGTATGGGCCGGTCCCAGGAAGCAGTTGCCGATTACACCCGCGCCATCAACATCAAGCCTGATTATGACATTGCCTATGTCGGCCGCGGCAATATCCATCGCCAGCAGGGCAATTATTCCGCCGCCCTTGCCGATTTCAATTCCGTTATCGCGCGTGACAGCAGCGACGCCCGCGCGTTCTACAATCGCGGCCTGATCTACCAGGCGCAGAACCAAAACCAGAGAGCGATCGAGGACTTCGCCACTGCCATTGGCCTCGATCCGAAGGCGAGCGCCCCGTACACCGCACGCGGCATCTCCTATCTGGCCGTCAACGATCCGAATGCGGCATTCTCCGATCTGTCCATGGCCGTCAATCTCGACAGAAATTCCGCCGTCGCCTGGGCAAACCGGGGTCTGGCTCTGGAAATGCAGGGCAATAAGAAGGACGCACGGCGCAACTACACCCGTGCAATGACGCTCGACAATTCCAACAAGATCGCACGCGAAGGCTTGGGACGGGTCAGAGGCTAGGATACCGCCTGGTTTCTGTGCAGAAACGTCATGTCGGCCTCGAGAAAACCATGTCTTTTTTCAGGTCACAAGGCCATTTGCGAACAAGCCGACCTCGCCTTGAGACACAAGCAGTCTCGCCCCTCTAGGTGAGACTGAGGATATAGAAAACTCCAAAATTTCAAACTGTTAAACCTCCCCTAAGGAGGCGAGTAACGCTGCATCAGTGCCAGCCAGTCCATGTTGCTGCATCATCCCGCCTGAGCAGTCACGGCTGTAAACCCGCAGCATGATCGACATCAATGCAAGTGGCGTTCCAGGGCCTTTTAATGCATCTGTCAACCAGCAGGACTGAGGTCACATGACGTCGATACTTGTTCTGGATGGCCACCCCGACCCGGAGAACCGCCATCTTTGCCACGCATTGGCTTCCGCCTATCACAAGGGCGCTGTGGCCGGTGGGCATAAGGCAGACCTTTTGCGCATTGCTGATCTGGATTTCCCAATCCTGCGCAAGCCGTCGGAATTCGAAAAGGAACCGACACCGGAGGTTCTGAGGCCGGCCTGCGACGCGATGCTGGCCGCCGATCATCTGGTGCTGGTCTATCCGCTTTGGCTCGGCACGCTTCCAGCCTATACCAAAGCCTTTCTGGAACAGGTCCTTCATTACGATACGGCATTTGAACGCTCTGAGAACGATAAATGGCCGACAGGCAAGATGCGGGGAAAATCCGCGCGCGCGGTTGTGACAATGGGCATGCCGGCGCTCGCCTACAGGCTATGGTACCGGGCGCACAGCCTGAAAAACCTTCAGCGCAACATTCTCGGCTTCACCGGGTTCAAGCCGGTCAGATCCACACTCTTTGGCATGGTGGAGAACGCGGGAGAGGCTCGCATCGACAAGTGGCTCCAACAAATGGAAACGCTTGGGCAGAAGGCGGAATAGCCACTCAAAACGGGCAAATTGCCTCGAACCTGGCTCGGGTCCCGTCAGCCGGATGGTGAATCTCCAGGCTCTCCGCATGCAACGCCAGCCGGCTTGAGGCCGCCAGAGCCTCGCCTTGCGCATAGAACCTGTCACCAATAATCGGATGGCCCAGGGCCAGCAT
>JBNLAU010000155.1:0-5056 GCA_050302295.1 Roseibium sp.
ATTTCCGAGCCTTTTATGTGGAAAGATGTGCTGAAGCGCTGACGGAAAATGAAATTTTACAACTCTCGCGCGTGGTACCTGGCGGACTGTTTTCAATCAGGCTTTCCGTGCTGGTTGGGCGTCAGGAAACACAATGGAAGAGGCCCGTACCCTGTGCCGGACGTTTGTCCGAGGCTTCATTGCCGCTCAAATCGTGACCTTGCTGAAGCGTCTGAGGTGCAGACAAAGTTGACTCTAATAGTCGAGTTTCGTTATTGCGCAGAAATTCGTCCATGCCAATATGGGCGAATGTGAAGACACGTCCCGGATCCTGCAATGATCATTTGCTCTTGTAACGTTCTGTCTGAAAAGCAACTTCGCGAAGCCGCGGACGAAATGCGCGCAGATCCGAACGGAAAGGTGCCGACACCGGGAGCCGTTTTTCGCCATTTGGGCTGCCGCCCGAGATGCGGCAGTTGTTTTCCGTCCGTCATTGACATCATTTACGATAACAGCTCTGAAGAGAAAGCATCGGAAGCTGCGCCCCGAAAGCGGGCCGCGAACCGATAACAAGGAGAGGCCCGATGAAAGGCGATGCGCGCGTCATAGACTATTTGAACAAGTCGCTGCGTCATGAACTGACGGTGGTCAACCAGTTCTGGGTGCATGCGAGGCTGCTGGCCGACTGGGGATTCAGCAAGCTTGCTGCCAAGGAACTTGTGGAAGCAGATGAAGAGCGCCAGCACGCCCAGGAGCTGATGGACCGGATCATTTTCCTGGAAGGCCTTCCGAACCTGCAGACCCTCGATCCCCTGCGCATCGGGCAGTCGGTGAAGGAGTGCCTGGAGTGCGATCTTGCCGCAGAATATGTCGCGCGGTCACTCTACAACGAAGCGCGCGAAGTCAGCCGTGAAATCGGCGATTACGTTACCATGGGCCTCTTTGAGCGCCTGCTGGGCGACGAAGAAGGCCATATCGACTTCCTGGAGACGCAGTTGGCGTTGGTCGAGCGGATTGGTATCGACAATTATTCCCTGTTGCAGGCCAATTCGGCGGATACGGCCGAATAACCCCGCCGGGTCCCTGACTGGTGTTGCGGCTGCTTCCCTCGGGAGCAGCCGTTTTCATTTTTGCCTTATCCAAGGTGTGCACCTTGCCGCGGGTTGCCCTGGCATCTTCCAAAAAACCTGCCAGGCCCTCTCAGCATCCGCGTCTTGTGCAAGGGCTGCCAAAGCCGCGAGCTCTGTCCAGAGCAGGCAAGGCCGGCGGCAACCAATTGTGTTATCTGATGTCGCCTAGACCGGCAGAATATGCGTGTCCTTGATCTCTTCCATGACTGCATAGGTGTGGGTTTCGCGGACACCCGGCAGCGCCAGAATAACGTCTGACAGAAACGCACGGTAGGCTTCCATGTCTTTGACCCGGCTCTTCACCAGATAATCGAAGCCGCCTGCCACCATGTGACATTCCAGAATATCCGATGAGCGCTCAACCGCGATCTTGAAGGCGTCGAAGATTTCCGGCGAGGTCCGCTCCAGGCGAATTTCTACAAAGACCAGAAGACCCCGTCCGACCATCTTTGGATCGAGATTTGCTGAAAAACCGCTGATGAACCCGTCCCGCATCAGCCGCTTCATCCGCTCGGCCGTTGCTGTCGGGGAAAGCCGCACCCGCTCGGATAGTTCGGTGTTGGTGATCCGGCCATTTTCCTGAAGCACCTTCAGGATCCTCCGGTCTGTGGTGTCCAGCATAGTGAAATGCCTTACAAAGATCCGTTTTCAGAGAAAAATACACTGAAGAATATCGAAAAAACAGAGAAAAATAGCCATAAAACTCCGCTATTTTAGGGAAATATGTTGACTTAGCCCTGCGCGGGCTCATTTGGGAGAGGTTTTCATGACCGCATCGGTTGCCGCCATGACGACGAATGAAACCGTGGAACTGGAACCGTTCCGCGCTGCTTATGCCCCGGACGACAAGCAGCTTGTCGAAAAGCTCTTGAAGGAAGCTGCCGGTGATCCTGTCGTTGAAAGACTGATCGACCAGCGCGCACGCGGCTATGTCGAGGATATGCGCACCACCCAGGTCGGCCTCGGCGGCGTGGAAGACTTCATGCGCGAATTCGGCCTGACCACCCGTGAGGGCCTGGCCATGATGGTGTTGGCGGAAGCACTTCTGCGTGTGCCCGATGCCAAAACCTCGGACAAGCTGATCGAAGACAAACTGGCGGCCGCCCGCTTTGACGAGCCCTCCGACCAGAAATCCGACACTTGGCTGGTTTCCGCGTCCTCCTGGGCGCTCGGCATCACTTCCCGTCTGCTGCATCCGGGCGACACTCCGCAAAGCATTCTCTCCAGCCTCGTCAAGCGCATGGGCATGCCGACCGTGCGGGTTGCCACGCGCAAGGCGATGAAGCTGCTCGGCCATCAGTTCGTGCTCGGCGAAACCATCCAGAAGGCCCTCGAGCGGTCCAAGAGCCAGGAAGCCAAGGGCTACCGCTACTCCTATGACATGCTGGGAGAAGGCGCGCGGACGGCCAAAGACGCGGAGCGGTATTTCAAGTCCTACGCCAACGCGATCGAGGCGATCGGCAAATCCGCGGGCGACAAGCCGCTGCCGGACCGGCCGGGCATTTCGGTCAAACTTTCCGCCCTGCATCCGCGCTATCAGGCGGTCAACGGTGAACTGGTCCGGACCGAACTGCTGCCGCGTCTGCGCGAACTGGTGCAGATGGCCAAGGACCGCAATCTGAATTTCACCATTGATGCCGAGGAAGCCGACAGGCTGGAAATCTCGCTCGACGTCATCGCCGCCTTGCTCACCGATCCGGTGACCGAGGGCTGGGACGGTTTCGGACTGGCGGTGCAGGCCTACCAGAAACGGGGTGTCGAGGTGATCGACTGGCTGGTGAATGCAGCCAGAAAAACCAACCGCAAGATGATGGTGCGTCTGGTCAAGGGCGCCTACTGGGACACGGAAATCAAGCTCGCCCAGGAAAACGGCGCCGAGGGATATCCGGTCTTCTCTCGCAAGGCGGCGACCGATCTGTCCTATCTGTGCTGCGCCAAGCGCATGCTGGCGGCGCGGGACGTACTCTATCCGCAATTCGCCACCCACAACGCGCTGACGGTTGCCCAGATCATCGAGCTTTCCGGCGGCAAGGCCGAAGGCTACGAATTCCAGCGCCTGCATGGCATGGGCGAAAGCCTGTTCAAGTCCGTCTGCGAGCGCGATGGCTTCCCCTGCCGGATTTATGCGCCGGTCGGCGACCACAAGGATCTTCTGGCCTATCTCGTCCGGCGTCTTCTGGAAAACGGCGCCAACTCTTCGTTCGTCACCATTGTGGGCGATACTTCCGTACCGGTCGATGCCCTGCTGAAGCGCCCGAAGGATATTCTGGACAACGGTCATCACTCGATGAACCGCTCCATTCCGCTGCCCAAGGATCTTTACGGCGAAAGCCGCCGGAATTCCGAGGGGGTCGAATTCGGTTGGGCGGAAGAACGCAATCTGCTCGTTGCGGGCATGGCCAAGACAACGGCGCCCTTCACCGATGCCCGCCCGCTTGGCGCAGGTCTGCCCGAGCCGGGACAGGCCCGTCCCGTCATTGCGCCGATGGACGGAACCACTAAGGTAGGCACCGTGCGCTTCGCCGATCGGGAAACCGCACGCAAGGCGGTGGAAGCGGCGCAGAAGGGCTTTGAGTCCTGGTCGCGCAAGCCCGTGCACGAGCGTGCCGCAGCGCTCTCCAAGGTCGCGGACCTTCTGGAGGAAAATCGCGACAGGCTGATGACCATCCTTGCGATGGAAGCCGGCAAATGCCTGCCCGACGGCATTGCGGAAATCCGGGAGGCGGTCGACTTCTGCCGCTACTACGCTAACGAAGCGCGCACGCTGTTTGGTGAAGGCCAACTGATGCCCGGACCGACGGGCGAGGAAAACCGCTACCGTCATCGCGGTCGCGGTGTCTTCGTCTGCATCTCGCCCTGGAACTTCCCGCTGGCGATTTTCCTCGGCCAGATCAGCGCGGCGCTTCTGGCTGGCAACGCGGTTGTCGCCAAACCGGCAGAACAGACGCCGCTGATCGCCTATGAAACCGCCAAGCTGATGTATCAGGCAGGTATTCCGGAGGATGTCTTCTTTCTCCTGCCGGGCGAAGGGGATGTTGGCGCGGCCCTGACCGGTCATCCGGCAGTTGCCGGCGTCGCCTTTACCGGCTCGACCGAAACGGCCTGGGCGATCAACGGAACGCTGGCCGCCAAACGCGGCCCGATCGTGCCGCTGATTGCCGAAACCGGCGGTATCAACGCCATGCTGGTGGATGCAACAGCCCTGCCTGAACAGGTCTGTGACGATGTCATGATGTCGGCCTTCCAGTCTGCCGGCCAGCGCTGCTCGGCGCTGCGCCTGCTCTATGTCCAGGAAGATGTCGCCGACAACCTGCTTGAGATGCTGGAAGGCGCCGCCAAAGAGTTGAAACTCGGCGATCCGCGCCTGCCGTCCACGGACATCGGTCCGGTAATCGATGCAGAAGCACGGGACAATATTTCGTCTCACGTGGCCGACATGCAGAAAAACCAGACCCTGCGATTTGCCGGAGAAACGCCAACCGGCGCTCTGGCGAATGGTTCATGGATCGCGCCGCACATCATCGAGCTGGACAAGGCGGAAGCCTTGACGCGGGAAGTCTTCGGCCCGGTCCTGCATGTGGTGCGCTACAAGGCAAAAGACATCGACAAGGTGCTCGACCAGATCGCGTCAACCGGCTACGGCCTGACGCTTGGTGTGCACAGCCGTATCGATGCGACCGTGAAGAAAGTCGTCGACCGGCTTTTGGTCGGCAACGTCTATGTCAACCGCAACACCATCGGCGCGGTTGTCGGCACACAGCCGTTCGGCGGCTCCGGGCTTTCCGGCACCGGCCCGAAAGCGGGCGGTCCGGTTTATCTGACCCGCTTCGCGCTGGAACAGGTGGTGTCGATCAACACGGCCGCCGCCGGCGGCAACGCCAGCCTGGTCGCCGCGTCGGACGATTGAGGCTGTAACTGGCGGTTTGCAAAACTCACCGCCGTCAGCC
>JBNLAU010000156.1:0-7442 GCA_050302295.1 Roseibium sp.
ACCGCGACGTCGTCTTCGCTCTCCAATGTCACCGTGAATTCGATTTCCGCACCGGGCTCGACAACGGTGACCGGCGGTGGTGGCACGACGACTTTCACGGTTCAGTACACACCCACACTGGCGGGCGCCTTTTCCTTCGACCTTAGCTTTACCAACAACGACAGTGACGAGAATCCTTATAATTTCACCGTTAGCGGTACGGCGACCGGCACGCCGGAAATTTCCGTAGCCGAAACCGGGCAGGGCCAGGGCGCGGTGGCGGACGGTGGCACGCTTAACCAGAGCAGCCAGACGGCCGGCTCCGCTCTTACGTTGACCTTTACCGTGACCAACTCCGGCACAGACGATCTTACTCTGGCCACCGCGACGTCGTCTTCGCTCTCCAATGTCACCGTGAATTCGATTTCCGCACCGGGCTCGACAACGGTGACCGGCGGTGGTGGCACGACGACTTTCACGGTTCAGTACACACCGACACTGGCGGGCGCCTTTTCCTTCGACCTTGGCTTTACCAACAACGACAGTGACGAGAATCCGTATAATTTTACCGTCAGCGGTACGGCAACGGGAGCTGCCGAGATTGCCGTATCCGAGACCGGCCTCGGTCAGGGTGCGGTTGCCGACGGTGGTTCCCTCAATCAGGGGACCCAGACCGCCGCCAGCGCGGTTACGCTGACCTTCACCGTCACCAATTCCGGCACAGACGATCTGACAATTGCGACCGCAACGTCTTCGGGGCTCACCAATGTCAGTGTCGACTCCATCTCCGCTCCAGGGTCGACAACAGTCAGTAGCGGTGGTGGTACGACGACCTTCTCCGTTCAATATACACCGACCATCGCCGGCGCCTTCTCCTTCGATCTCAGCTTCACCAACAACGACAGTGACGAGAACCCGTATAATTTCACCATCACAGGCTCTGCTTCGGGATCGCCGGAGATCGCCGTTTCCGAAACCGGGCAGGGCCAGGGCGCGGTCGCCGATGGCGGAACGCTTGCCCAGGGCAGTCCGAATGCCGGGTCCGCTCTCACGCTGACTTTCACCGTCACCAATTCCGGCACCGATGATCTGACGATTGGCACCGCAACCTCGTCGTCCCCGACTAACGTCAGCGTGGATTCAATCTCGGCGCCTTCAAGTACAACCGTTTCGCCCAGTGGTGGCACTGCGACCTTTACAGTTCAATACACACCGACCGCAGCCGGTGCGTTCTCGTTTGATCTTAGCTTCACCAATGATGACAGCGACGAGAACCCGTATAATTTCACCGTCAGCGGCACCGCCGCCGCCGTTGCTTCCGGGCTTGCGGTTACGTCCGGTTCAGGCCAGGCCACGGAGGTCAATACGGGTTTCGGATCGCCATTGGTGGCAACCGTGACCGATGCAAGCAATAACGGCGTCTCCGGGGTGAGCGTGACCTTTACCGCCCCGGCGACCGGCGCGTCGCTGACTTTTGCCGGGACTGGCACAAACACGGAAACGGTTACGACAGCGGCAGACGGCACCGCGACCAGTTCGGCGATGACGGCGAATGCAACGGCCTCTTCCTATCAGAGCGGCTCTCTGGTTTCCTATTCGGTTACCGCCAGTGCCTCGGGGCTGACCAGCGTCGTCTTTTCGCTGACCAATTCACGGGATGCGGATGCCGATATCCAGACGACCAAGGACGTCATCGCGTCTTTCGTGACCAATAGGGCGAACACGATCGTGTCCGGTCAGCCGAATTTGGTTTCCCGTATGACCAGCGGACCTTTTACCCGGCAGCGGGGCGTCAACAGCTTCAATTTCGACGTAACGCCTTCGACACAATCCGGCAGTTTCCAGTTCTCCTTGCGGGCATTTGCCAATGGATTGAAAAGGAATGTAGCCGCGCCGGGCCAGCGGCAGACCAAAGTGAATGCAACAGATGCAGCCCACAGGGTGGATGACCAGCGCTTTTCCGTATTCGACCGGTTCTCCTCTTCCGGCACCATGAGCTACACGGCCGTGGCACCGGAGACTGCCGGCGACGATATGCTGGCCGTTCTGAGCGGCAGCAACGACAACGAAGAAGCGGAAGATGCCGGCTGGCAGTCCGGTTGGGATTTCTGGGCGCAAGGCACCTACGCCATAACCCACGACAACAACAGCGACAGCCAGACCGGATTGTTGTTTGCCGGGGTCGACTACCGCTATAAGAACCACGCCGTCATCGGCCTTATGGGTCAGCTCGATATCACCGACGAGGACAACGACAGCGCAAATACGTCAGCTGACGGTGTCGGCTGGATGGCCGGTCCCTATGCGGTGGTCAGGCTGCACCGGAATTTCTATGTGGACGGTGCGGCGACTTACGGCCAGTCCTACAACTCGGTGAATGCGCTCGGGTTGTTTGAGGATGACTTCCGGACGCAGAGATTCCTGCTTCGAGGCGGTTTGACCGGAGACTTCAAGATCACCGAAAACACAAAGGTCAGTCCGTTCGCGCGTATCACCTACTATTACGAGGAACAGGAAAGCTACACCGACACACTCGGGCGATTGATCCCGTCTCAGGACTTTGACCTTGGCCGTCTGGAATTCGGGCCGGAAGTATCCTGGAATATCGTTTTCGATGACCGGTTCCTGTTTTCACCTTATCTGTCGCTCTCCGGTATTTATGATTTCAACAAGCTGCAGGATACGGTGCCGACAGATGCGGCACTTGTGTCCGCCGATGAAGACCTGAGGGCGCGGCTGGAGGCCGGGGCCGGGTTGCTGGTGCCGGGCCGGGACATCAGAATTGGCACCGAAGGATTTTATGACGGGATCGGCGCGGCGGACTTTGAGTCCTATGGGCTGTCGCTGAACGTCAAGGTACCGTTTTGAGGACGGCCGCGGCCCAGCGGGCTATATGACGAGCCTGTTCAGCGGATGGCATGTTCGCCCGGGAACGCATATGCGGCTTGCAAGGCAACGGGGATTTGCCAGACCTTCAAAAAAAGCACGTGTGAGCGCTCAACGCCTTCCGGCCTCAAGGCCGTTGAAGCGTCGGCAGGTTTTGAAAAGAGTTGTCTAAACAACGGTTTCAGGTTTTTCCGACAGGTGGACAGGCTCGTCAATTGTCGCCTATAACACGCCTCATCAGTTGATCATGGGGAAGTGCGGCAGGCAGTCCCGGCTCCCTTCAATCTCTCAAGAATTTATCCTGTGCAGATGCTCCCGCCGTTTATCGGCCAGGAATGTCGCGAACGGCTGCCGCGCATTCACTCCAATATCTTTATTGAACGGGCGGACATGTCACTCTCACAAAGTGAAGATTTCGCGCTGAAATGGCCAACGCCTGAAGCGCGGCAAAAGGCGTGCATGGATTTCTGCGCGCATATCGCGGCCGGATACTCAATCGAGAGTTTTCCGGACGCCGACCGAAAAACGATCCGCTACTACGCAGAACAGTTTCCGGAAGATTTTCCTCCGGAGAAGCTGGAGGAAGCGGCGCGGCGGGGGCTTCTGGAATGGGAGAGGATCGGCAAGGAAGGAGCGCGCGGCGACCTTGCCAAGTTCAACGCCAGTGCCTGGAGCTTCAACATGAAAAACCGGGCCGGCTGGCGCGACCGGAATGAAGTGGAGGCCTGGGGCATCTGGGGCGGGCCGGAGGACGCGCAAAAAATCGAAAAATTCAAGCCACGCAGCTCGGAGGATATCGCTCTGGGGGTGATGGCCCTGCTGACAGCGAAGGACACTTCAAGGAATGACAACGGCCCTGGAAACGCTGATTGAGCACATCGACCAGATGGCGGCAACGGAACGCGTCGCCTTGCAGAAACAGCTCGACGAGGCGGGGGTGCTGGACCAGTTCGAAGTCTGGCGGCCTCAACCGGGACCTCAGACCGAAGGATATTTTTCCGAGGCCGATCTGACGCTTTACGGGGGAGCTGCCGGCGGCGGCAAGACGGACCTGATTGCCGGGCTTGCGCTGTTTGCCCATCACAAGGCGGCGATCTTCCGCCAGTCGCAGAAGTCTCTGAAAGGATTGATCGAGCGCATGAACGCGCTGATGCGCCAGGCGGGGCTCGGAAAGATTTCCGGCAATCCGCCGAAATGGGTCGGCCCCAACGAGCGCATGATCGAGTTCGGTCACCTGGGGTTGCCGGGAGCGGAAGAAGACTGGCAGGGGCGGGATCATGACCTCAAAGCCTTTGACGAAGGCGCGCAACTGGATCCGCGCAAGATTATCTTCGTGCTCGGCTGGCTTCGCTCGACACGCAAAGGGCAGCGCTGCAGGGGGCTTATCGCCACCAACCCGCCGCTTGGCGGGCAGGGCGATTTCCTGGTCGACTGGTTCGGCCCCTGGCTGGATCCGCTGCATCCGCTTTACGGAACGGTGGAGCCCGGAGAGTTGCTCTGGGCGGTGTTCATTGATGAAGGCGATGCGATCCGGACTGTCTGGGTGGACGGACCCGATCCCGTGGAGATCGAAGGGGAGATCCGGACGCCGAAAAGCCGGACGTTCATTCCGGCCCGCCGGCAGGACAACCAGTTTCTGGGTGAAGCATATGACGCGCAGCTCGACCAGATGCCCGAGCCAATGCGCACGGCGCTGAAGACCGGGGACTTTCAGGCCGCGCGCCAGGACCATGACTGGCAAGTGATCCCGTCCGACTGGGTGGAACAGGCATTTCAACGCTATGACGCGGGGATCGATGCGGACAAGCCGATGGATGTTCTTGCCGTCGACGTGGCCCAGGGAGGCAAGGACAAGACGGTTTTGCAGCCGCTTCACGGGCGGCGCTTCGGCGAAAGCCTTATCCGCAAAGGAGCGGACACGAAGGACGGATCGGATGTCGGCGCGCTGATTATCAAGGAACGGCGTGACAATGCGCTGATCGTGGTCGACTGCACCGGCGGATGGGGCGGCGATACGGTGGGGTTCCTCAAGCGGGAGAACAATATTCCGGTCGAAAAATGCGTGTTTTCCGCTCAGTCCGGGGAATACGCAAAGGACAGCAGGATCCCGTTCTACAACCTGAGGGCTCAGCTTTACTGGCGTTTGCGCGAGGCGCTGCATCCGAAAAGCGGATTGGGGCTGGCGATCAAGCGCTCGGTGACCGTGAAGGCGCAGCTCACGGCGCATCGCTGGAAGATCAAGGGTGGCAAGATCCTGATCGAAAGCAAGGAAGAGATCAAGGAACGGCTCGGATCGTCTCCGGACGAGGCGGACGCAATTGTCGAGGCATTGGGATGGAAGGACAGGGCAGACGTGAAGAAAGTTCAGAGGGAGAAAAGCGGCAGCCGGTCAATTCCTCTGGAAGATCCGCTGGCCGGGTTCTGATCAAGGATTTGTGCGTGCGCGATGCCAGCTTCATTGCAGCCAATATGCGTTCAGAAGATTTCCGCGAAATTGCCTGTCTCTGGCAGGATTGGGATACACGGGCCCTGGGTGTCTGCGCGGTTGAAACAGCCGTCCCGGGCATGGTCTGGTCGGTCTGGTACGACGGCCAGCCGGCGGCGGCTTTCGGCTTCAGCCGGGCGTCCGCCTTCGACCCCGACTTCTGGCAGGCCTGGGCATTCGGCACGGATAAATTCCTGCGCTGCGTACCGGCAATGACCCGTTACTTGCTTCAGATACGGCCTGACGTTGAGACGTGCTGCCGCCGGCTGCAGGCGATCAGTTTGAAAGACCATGACATCGCCCACGGCTGGATCGAGGCTCTCGGGGCGAAAAAGGAAGGTGTGCTGCGGTGCTATGGCCGGAGCGGAGAGGACTTCTTTATCTATGCGTGGGTGAGGGGCGCCGCGGAGCGCAACGAAGCCTGAACGGCCGGAGATGAAGCGTTGGCCCTCAGCTCGCCTGCCCGCAAGGAAATGTGCCTTGGCGGGCGGTTTTTCGACGAACCGCAGGCACCGGATTACTGACGTCGAGGAGCGGGCGGGCGCGAGAGATCAGGCGGCCCGGGTGCTGAAACGGGCGCGGTAGTCGGTAGGGCGGAGGCCGAGTTTTTTGCGGAAATGATGGCGCAGGGCATGGGCGCTGCCGAAGCCTACAGCTGCGGCGATGGTGTCCATGGCATCGTCTCCCTGGCTCAGAAGATCCTTTGCGGCCTCGAGCCGCTCTTGAATCAGCCAGTCGCCGGGCGTCAGGCCGGTCGCCTCGAAAAAACGCCGCTGGAATGTGCGCGGGCTCATGCAGCAGAGGGAGGCCATTTTTGAAATGGTCCAGGTGATGGAAAGGGCGGCTCTGACCGTTTCCAGGAGCGGCGCGATTTCGCTGCCGTCACGGTGAGCGACGGGGCGTTCCAGGAACTGGGCCTGACCGCCGCCGCGATGGGCGGGAACGACCAGGCGGCGGGCGACGGAATTGGCCTTTTGTGCCCCGTAGTCCTGGCGGATGATCTCGATCATCAGATCGATGCCGGCGGCGCTGCCGGCGGAGGTGAAGATCCTGTTTTCCTGGCGGTAGAGCGACGCCTCATCTACGGAGATGGCGGGATGGCGTTTGCGCAAATCGTCGGCGTAGCGCCAGTGAGTGGTGGCCGAGCGGCCATCGAGCAGGCCCGTGGCGGCAAGCACAAAGGCGCCGGAGCAGATGGAGACGAGTTGCGCGCCGCGGCGATGCGCGCGGCAAAGCCTTTCGGTGAGCGCAGCCGGCACAGGGCAGGCCGCGCCCTTCCAGCCCGGCACGACGATGATGTCGGCCGCGTCGATCAGCTCGGGGCCGTGGTCCGGCGTGAGCGTCAGTCCGCCATGGGCGCGCAAAGGACCCTTGTCGACGGCGCAACTCGCGAAGCGGTACCAGTCGGTGCCGAATTCGGGACGCGCCAGTCCGAAGACTTCCGCGACGATGCCGAATTCGAAGGTGCACAAGCCGTCATAGAGGAGCGCGACCACCAAAGGACCGGTGAGCGAGGTGGGCGAGGGGAATTCGACTGTGACCGGGTTTGTCATGATTTTTACGTATAACGTCATTCGCGCCAATTGCCAATCGGGGCTCCGTCCGGCGAAAACGGGCTTAAAGGAGACACATCATGACCAACAACGTTACCTCTGTTCCCGCAGCCCCAAGCGCGCTCGCACGTGAGCGTTTTTCTGCCGAATTTACCTTTGAGACCGATTGCTGGGATGTGAATGACGCCCTTGGCGGCGAGCCCGGCTTCGTGCTGCTGGATGTCCGAAGCCCGGCGCTTTTCGAAAAGGGGCATGTGCCCGGTGCCATCAACCTGCCGCACGGCAAGATCATCCGCTCCAAAATGGCGAAATGGCCGGAGGATACGCTGTTCGTGACCTATTGCGCCGGCCCGCACTGCAACGGCGCCGCCCGCGGCGCGCTTCGGCTGGCGGAACTCGGCCGCCCGGTGAAGATCATGGCGGGCGGGATCACCGGCTGGCAGGATGAGGGGTTTGAGCTGGCGACGGGGGCAGAGTGAGCGAAGATGCGGGCCGGATTGC
The DNA here is from genome assembly GCA_050302295.1 of Roseibium sp. Classification (GTDB taxonomy): domain Bacteria; phylum Pseudomonadota; class Alphaproteobacteria; order Rhizobiales; family Stappiaceae; genus Roseibium. The sequence goes on from JBNLAU010000156.1 coordinate 7,405, forward strand.
CGGCGGTTGCCTTTGAGAAGGTGTTTGCCGGGAGGCCT
>JBNLAU010000157.1:0-8351 GCA_050302295.1 Roseibium sp.
CTATTCCGGCTTGACCGCCGACCGTGACGCCTATGACGCGGAACCTATGGGCACATCGTTTCTCGATACAGAGGCTGGCGTCATCTACTGGAAGCTCTCGAATACTCTTGGGGCATGGTCGGAAGGCGTCAATTTCGGACGCGGTCCGGATGGTATCCAGGGGCCGCAAGGAGTTCAGGGACCAGCCGGACCAATCGGAGTGAACCACACCGGAGCCTGGTCAGCTTCGACCGCCTATGTCGTCAGGGATACTGTCTCCTACAACGGCTCCTATTTCATCTGCGTGGCCGACCATACCAACGTGACGCCGGATGATACCGCCGCCGAGTGGGACATTGTTGTTTCCAAGGGCGAACAGGGCCTTCAGGGGATCCAGGGCATCCAGGGGGCTGAAGGACCGCAGGGGATACAGGGACCACAGGGTGACCAGGGCGTGCAGGGGCCGCAAGGCTCTCAGGGACCGGTTGGGCCGGAAGGTCCGCAGGGGCTGCAAGGCGATCCGGGGCTGACCTATCGAGGCGCCTGGTCATCCGGCGAGACCTACGGTGCTGACGAAACGGTGACCTATAACGGTTCGTCCTATATCTCGCTGCGCATCAATATCGGGCAAAACCCGAGCATTTCTCCCGACGACTGGGGGCTTCTGGCAGCCAAGGGGGACGTGGGACCAACCGGGGCAACCGGGCCGGAAGGGCCTCAAGGCTCAACAAGCTACGATGCAGGTACGCTTGACGGCCTCGACAGCTCGGCGTTTGTCCGATCGGACACCGGAGACACGTTAAACGGTGCCTATACCGTTACGGGGAATTTCACTGTTCAAGGGGATTTGTTCGTTGGCAAGAACGGCGGCGGCGATAGCTGGGCGAATTTCTACGACGATAATTCCAATACGTGGCGGTCGTTTGGGTGGGATGATAGTGCCAATGCTTTTGTAGCTGAAGAGAACGATGGCGGGTTTCACAAACTGGCGCTGGTCTATGACGGGTCGTCCGAAAGCAATACCAATTTTCCAATTGGGACGCTTCTTCTAGCGTCAAACGGGGGGAGTAATGCGGACCGAAACGCTTCTCGTTCTCTCTACCTCTATACCGGCAATAGCCAACAGTTTGTGGACAGCCAGGGACCTAGTCATGGCTCCGTGTTGTCTGGGACATGGCGGTCTAAAGGCATTGCTGGTGGGTCTGTGGGTATCTACCAAAGGATTTCATAATGGAAGCAACAATCACCAACTTCATCGGCTTCGAGCCACACTGGGAAACCGATCACACCGAAATGGAGGTGCGTCGGATTACAGGTATTACTCACTATCAAGTAGCCTATCCCGATGGAACCAAGGAGGAACTGTTCACGGGACTGCGTCCGGGGGAGAATACAGGCTGGAACCTGAAGGTCATCGAGGCCGCGCAGGCGTGGCGTGATGCTGGGGGCGTGATCCCGGAGTGGAGCGAACCGGCTCCTACAGCCGATCGCGTCAAGGCAGAAGCGGCAAAGCGCATTCTTGTGGTTTGCCCGGAGTGGAAACAGCGCAACTTGACCGCACGGGCAGTAGAACTCGCCATCAAAGGCGCTTCGAACTGGACGGCGGAAGAACAGGCCGAGCTCGCGGCCGGTCAAGCCATTTGGGATCAGATCAAGGCTATCCGGGCAGCGTCCAATGCGCTTGAAGTGATGGAGCCGATACCCGCAGACTTCGCGACCAATGACAACTATTGGCCCACCTGACCGGCAAGGCCCTCGCGGACGTGGACGTTGCAATCGCGTCTATTCCGAATCAACTAGATAGGGACAATGCATAGATCGCATGGCAGAATGTAGCTGAATTCCGCCGTCAACATCCGCTTATATAGACTCTATCCATATCCCTTGGCTTCACTGCTGGTCAGGTAGACGTACTCTGGCAAACCGTGCTGACGGATTTCCCGAGGTGATCCAGGTCCTCATTGGTCGTTCAATAATCCGATAGGAAAATTCTGAAACGAGGGCGGTCACAATTGCAAATATAATAAAATATGTCCCTACACCGAGCGACATGGCGCCAATAAAAGCCAATAGCGGTTTGTGAACGATATACGCCGAATAGGAAACTTTCCCCATCCATCGCATTGGCGATGAATCAAGCAATTTGTTGCGTTCAATTGCGTTGGCGGAAACCAACACCAAGAGCCCTGTCAGGACGATATAGAAGGGTAAGGTCCAAACGTCTCGGCCAGGAATCTCAATTCCGGGCAGCTCGGAAATGATCTCTGGATAGCTCAGGAGATACAGGCCAAGCAGAGTATAGGCCACAGACTGAAGGCGCAGCGAATTGGGAATGCGCCGGATTTTGTTGGCGAAAACACCGACCATGAATACATGCCCAAAGCCGAAGACTGGCAATAGATCTTCAGCGTTCGTGAAGGACAACAGATAGGTGCCGAGAAGGGATACATAAACTGCTTTCATCCCGAAACGCGCATATGCTGCCCAGAGAAGCGGAAACAGCATGTAGAATTGCACCTCAACGGCGATGGTCCAAAGTACGCTATCACCGCGCCACAATAGCCAGTGTTCCAAAACATTTTGCCATTCTACCCTGTATCCGGGGAACGGCTTACCGGTTGAGAAGAGGTACACGGTCGCAATCGACAAGGCGACGTAATAAAGCGGAAGAACCCGCGCCACCCGGCGGCAAAAAAACTTCTTGATGGATCGCGCTTCGCATGGCTGGTCTATGTATAGATGCGCCATCAAAAACCCAGACAGGGCAAAGAATAGCATAACTCCTAGTTGACCGGCGCCGCTTCCGAGAAACCCACCAAGAGCGCCGGTGTGGTTCGAAAAATGAGAAACCACCACTGTAATGATGGCGGCCCCTCGAAGTCCGTCGAGAGTCGTAATGTGTCTCTTCAATTGCAATGCCTTCGGTTCACGCTTGATGGGTATAGAATATCCTACCTATACAGCTCAACGCACGTGTAAATAACATTGGTTTGAACAGTGGACTTTTCTCATGCCGTTTTTTTGCGAAGGCACCCCTTGTCGTCTCTCTAAGTGCCGACGCTTGGTTTCACGGAGGAGGGTGTTGACGCACTCTGGATGGTAGAACTGACGATGTAAGCTTTGTGTTTCAGATCCACAATCCAAACCTGACCGCACCGCCCTTGAGGCGGTTTTTTTATGTCTGAAGGGGATGCAATGAACCTCATTTCAAATTGGCGCCGGGTTCTGCGCAATGCGTGGAGCGTGCGCCTGATGATCCTTGCTGCGCTGTTGTCCGGAGCGGAAGTCGCATTGCCCTTCCTGGGTGACTTCATTGCGCCGGGACGCCTTGCGTTGCTTTCGGCACTCGCAACCTCGGGCGCTTTTGTCGCCCGTTTTCTCGCACAAAGGAATATGGAAGATGAAACGTAAGACCCGCCTTGTGGGAACGGTTGGCGCTGCCGCGATTGCGCTGGTCGGGGCTTGGGAAGGGCTCCGCCTGGCTGCTTATCCGGATATCGTCGGTGTTCCGACAGTCTGTTACGGCGAAACTCTTGGCGTGGAACTCGGGGACAAGCACACAAAGCTCGAATGTGACGCAATGCTGCTGGCCTCGCTCAAGAAGCACGAACAGGGCATGCGTCGGTGCCTGAAGCGGCCGGACGTCATTCCAGCCCGCTCCTATGTCGCGTTTGTCAGCCTTGCCTATAACATCGGGGTTGGGGCCTTTTGCCGGTCGACTGCACGCAGGCGGCTTAACCGTGGCGACGTGCGCGGGGCCTGTGATGCTGCTGCCTGGTTCAACAAGGCGGGTGGCCGCACGATCCGGGGACTTATCAACCGCCGTGCCGCCGAGCACAGGCTTTGCCTGGAAGGCCTGAAGTAATGCCGGTGGTCGCCTGGATACTCCAAAGCCGCACTGCATGTGCTGCACTCGCCATTGCTGCCGTCCTGGGCGGCTTTTTTGTTTGGCACAAGGTCGACAAGTCGAGCGCGGTTCGTCGGGCTGTTGTCGAGTATGTGGCAGATGCGGAATTGACCGCAGCCCGCGTGCAGCTTGAAGAAATGAAACGCCGAAAGGTTGTCACAGATCGGGCAAACCGGCGTTTCCTCTCCATTATTGATCAGGCCAACGCGGAAGCGGAAGTCGCAGCACAGGAGTTGGAGCACTATGTTTCTACTGTCGAGGACAGTTGCGTTGTGCAGCTTGGTCTTTTTGACCGCCTGCGCAACCGCTGAGGATCGCTTACGCGCGGCCGTAACAGCGAGCGCAGAAACCGAGGCCACCAAACAATTGCCAGATTATCCGGCCGATTGCCGGCGGCGTGAGCGCTCCGGCGTTCGCGCGGGTGAGCCTCTGGACGTTGCCCTGATCCGGACTGACCAGGCGCTTCGCCGAGCCAATGCCCGGGTGCAACGGTGCGGCCGGTGGTACGACGAAATCAAGATTGGCTTTGGAGGAGATGCACTGTGACAGAAGATCAGTTGCGTGAAATCGCCCGTGAAGGCAGCAAAGAAGGTGGCCGCGAAGGGGCGAGGGAGGTGCTGCGAGCGCTTGGTGTCGATATCGAGCATCCGTTGGAGGCGCAGAAGGACATGCACTTTCTGCGAGATCTGCGCAAAGGAACGTCCAGCGCCAAAGGAAAGGTGATCAATACGATTATCGGTGCCTTAGCTCTTGCCGGACTATACAGGCTAATCTCTGGGATTAAATGGGGAGCGTAAGTCTCTTGCGTAGAAGGGCTGCTTCTGAAGGTGTCAAGGAATTTGCTCTTGAGTGAGCGCGTCATGATTGGGGCGTCGCAAACATGTGTATTCTATTCCGAGTTGGAAATAGCGCCTGTTTATACTTTGTGCTGGCCGTCCTGGGTAAGTTGGCGCGGAGTGGCTAGGATTGAGTTGCAATTAAGGGTTGTTGAGATGCTTTGCCAATCGGTATGCCGACTATCACTTTTAAAATTGAAAATATCATCAGCCGGATATCGAACCCGGCAGGCCAAATGACACGCAACGAAACTCGTTGCCCAGCAGCACCTTCTGGTGCGGCGGGCTCGAATTTATACTGTGCTTATTATTTTATTGGAGTCTTTCGCCACTGAACCGATAGTGGCATTTTCGCTCACATAATTGGCGACTTGATCAGATCAAGCCAACCACGATAGCAGCCAAAAAAGCGAAAGCTGCGAGAAAGGCAATCATGTTCAGGTTCCGTACAAGGGTCATCTGTCCGCTCCCGATTACCTCTGTTTGACCGGGTGATATTAAGACAGCGATTTCGGTAAACGAAGCAAAAAAGATGCTGCAGTGCAATGCGGGTATGCATGTATAGGTTGTTGTTGGTGGTGAATACATCATTAAGGCATTGACAGAAAAAGGAACATGGGACGCATTCCGAGGAATTAGCATTTTCCGGTTAGGCCGAAAAATAATATCGCATGACAGCTGTATGAGTTGCGGAGAGCATACTCTACCCGACAATTTGATGATCGCCCCCGTCCCGAACGTTCCTGGTTGTTGGAAAGGGACGTTGGTAGCGCAATGTTAATAGGCTGTTGCTATTTTCTTAACAACGCGACGCGCGCGCCGGAGAAACGATGATCAATCTTGCAAAACTCGCAGACCTGGCCAGGGACCCCACTGCATCGGGCCGAAAAAGCCTGATCAGCATGCTGACGGATTTGTTTGTCAGCGCGGGGGACGACCGGGACGAGCAGATCAGCCTGCTCTTTGGCGACATCGTTCTTAAGGTGCTTGGTCAGCTTGAGGAAGAAACCCGGATTATTCTTGCAAAGCGTGTCTGCAAGGAAAAGGAAACGCCGAACAAACTTATGGTCAAATTGGCCAACGACGCCATTTCTGTTGCTGAACCTGTGTTGGAACACTCTCCAGCACTGACGTCTGAAGATCTTGTGGCAATCGCGTCTTCGGCGTCGATGGAACATCTCGGAGCTATTGCCGGGCGAAAGACAGTAGACAAGGCCGTGACCGAAGTTCTTGTCGACCGCGGCGACGCCAAGGTGTTGAGCAAAGTGGCAAACAATCATGGCGCAGAGTTTGCCGACGCCTCCTTTCTCAAACTGGTTGAAAAAGCGCGGGCAGACGAGACCATTCAGGCCGCTCTCATTAATCGAAACGATCTTCCCGAAGAAGCTGCGCATGCGCTGCTGCCCTTCCTGACAGAGGAATTGAAGGAGCGGGTAAGTTCGCTGGGGGCCGACAACACACTCGTACAGCTGTTGGCGGAACGGGCTGCTACGGAAGTGGCTGCACGGGCGCAGAAACTGGAAGACGCACGCGAACAGTCCAATGCCTTGATCAAGGAGGTGGTCTCCAAGAAGACCAAGATCGACGATGCAGTGATCAAATTTGCACGTGCGGATCGGACGGCGGAGTTGGGCATGCTGCTGGCAAAGGTCAGTGATCTTCCATCCGCCGCAGTGTCACAATTGCTGTTCAGCGCAAGTGACAAACCGCTGATCATTCTTTGCAAAGCCAACGGTGTAACCACTGAGGCGTACAAGAACATTCTGACAATGCGAGCACGGCGCTTGCGGATGGGAGGGCTGGAATTGAACGCCGCCATCCAGCGTTATGCTGCACTGAGCCGGGAAGCCGCTTGCCGGTCGTTGCAAACGATCAAGGAGTCCGGGCCGGCATTTGGCTTGAAAACCGCAGACGATACGGCCGCCGAGGGGCAGGAAAACCTCAAGAAAAATATCCCGTTCGCTTCCAGCCGTTGATGCTCAGGAAACGCCTTAGTTTTAGTTCGCCGACCGTTGAATTGTAGCGGTCAGAGCTGCTGCGGAAATCAGGAACCCACCACCAACCTTGTTGACGAGGCGCATAAGTGACGGGCTTCTCAGCTTTTGTCCGACAGCTGCAGCGGTCAAGGCATAGACTGCGGCGTTCAAAATGCCCAAGACCACGAAAGTGCTTCCCAGCAGGGCAAGCTGCGGGACTACAGGTGCTTGCGGCGCGATGAAATGCGGCAGGAATGCCATGAAAAAAACAATTCCCTTGGGGTTCAGCGCGGTGACCACGTACGCATGGCAGAAGATCCTTTTCGTTGGTACGTCGGCAACCTGTTGCTGGCTTAAGGGAGCGGGACGGCTGCGCCACATTTTTATACCAAGCCATACCAAATAGACCGCGCCGATCCATTTGAGCACGGTAAATGCGGTTGCGGACGCGGCCAGAATTGCTCCAAGGCCCAATAGGGAAACGGTTGCTGCGGTCGCATCGCCGAGGCCAACTCCCATGACCGTAGCGAATGCGGATCTCCGCCCCTGAGTGAGGGCGTAACTCACGACGAGCAATATTGTGGGGCCTGGTATGGCGAGCACAATAAGCGTTGCGGCGATGTAGGCGGAGTATAGTTCCAGTGTCATCGTGAGGAGCCCTTGAGCGCAGAGCAAATGATAGACTTGCCAGGTCCGATATTCGATCATGCGGCAATTGCAGTCAATGAGTCGGGAGGCTGAATGCGCAGAGCCGCCTTTTGGGTAACAGTAAGTTTGATCGTGTGTTTGGCCGCAGTGGCTCCTGCAGATGCATTAACTCCAGTTCCCGCCAAAAAACCACTGAGCGCGCATGCACAAAGAACGTTCGTTGAAGGAGTAGATATACCGCTTTCCAAACCGGCCTTGATGCCCGAGGAAAGAATGGTGCTGAAACGTTCCGATGTCACTCGGGCGGAATGTATCATCCCCGGTGGACTGGTGGAGCGGCTGGAACCATTTACCGGGGCGCTTGAAGGTAGCCCGATGGACGATGATGCCTGTGGTATCCCGAAACCGGTCAAACTTGCGGGTATTAAGATTGGAAAAGTTACGGTGAGGTTTCCTTCTCCGGTCACGTTGTCCTGCGGATTCGCTCAAACCCTTGCGGAATGGTTGAAGAAGGATGTCCTGCCGGCCGCTGATAAGAGTTTCGGCAGCACTGAATTACTTCTGGGGAGTGGTCCAGGCTATCAGTGCCGGCGGCGGAACAATCGACCTGAGGGCAAATTGTCGGAGCATGCGCTGGGCAAGGCCCTGGACATTTCATACTTTCAGCTGAGCGACGGGTCAAAGGTATCCGTTGAAGAGGACTGGCCTGAGAAAACCGCAAACGGACGGTTCCTGAAGCAAATTCACACTTCCGCCTGCAAACGATTCTCAACAGTGTTGGGGCCGGACGCGGATCCAAATCACAAATCCCATTTTCACCTCGACATTGGCTGTCACGGCAAGGACTGCACTTACCTCATTTGTCAGTAGCGCAATTCCACATTGCAAATCGTGCCAGAGCTTTCGCCGCAATGGCATTGACTTCCAGCCCATATTTCTCACACTCGCTGTGTCCTCTGCCGCCTCTAACGCGCGCCTGGGAGGGTGAGATACACGGTTCGACAC
>JBNLAU010000158.1:0-9205 GCA_050302295.1 Roseibium sp.
GTCGGCGGGGAGAATGTGGCGGCCCTGGAAATCGAAACCGCCATCGGCGAAACCGGCCTGACAATGGAGTGCGCGGTGGTCGCGCAGAAGCATTACATGCTGGGCGATGTGCCTGCCGCCTTCGTCTCTTTAAGCGACGCCGGGAAGGGTCTCTCGGAAGAGGAACTGGGGAAGCGGATTATCGCGCACTGCCGTGAGAAGCTTGCCGACTTCAAGGTGCCGCGGTCGGTGCACATCGTCGACGACTTCCCGCGCTCAACACTCGACCGGATAGCGAAGAATAAGTTGCGTGACCGGCTGCCGCCGATCGATTCCGACTGACCAGGGTGCGGGCCGGCTTGATCACACGGGTTTACTGACACTGTGAATATTGGGGAGACAGATCGATGGGCTGGGCGGAAATCTTCGTACTTCTTTTCGTTACGATAGGACCGGTTCGCGCCGCGATCGTCTATCTCGGTCTGACGAAGACGGCCGATGCCAAGTTGAAACGCGCCATCGCGTTCCGGACCGTACTCATCTCGGCTGTGATCTGTGTAATTTTTGCGCTGGTCGGCGCTGCAATCCTGGCCGGTCTGAAGGTCAGCGTCGAGGCCCTGTTGATCGCCGGCGGCGCGATACTGTTCATCTTCGCGCTTAATCTGGTGCTGAGCGAAGACAAGGCGGCGGCATCGGATGCTCCGCCTCCCGCGCCTTCGCTGGACGTTGCGGCCTTCCCGCTTGCGGTGCCGCTCATGGCGTCTCCGCACGGTCTTGTCGCGATCGTGGCAATCGAAGCAACACTTCATGGTGTGACGGAAGCGGCCATTTTCGTTGCGCTGATTCTGGCTGTCATGGCCATAAACCTTGGCTTCCTGCTGGCAGCAGATCGCATCTTTGAAAAGATTCCGCCTGCCATTCTGAAGATTGTCCTGCGCGTTGTGGGGCTGCTGCTTTGCGCGCTGGCCGTGCAGTTGATCATATTCGGCTTTGACGGCTTGGGGCTCATTCCAAACCCTGAAATCGACGTCAACGCCTAGGTCACATTTCGAGAAAATGCTTCCATGCCTAAATGGTGGAGAGCCCAATGGCCGACTACAAGTTCATGAAGACGGAAAAACGGGGCAATGTCGGCATCGTGACGTTCAACCGACCAGAAGCGATGAATGCGCTGAATGAGCAGGTTGAAACAGAGGTCACCGACGCCCTGATGGCATTCGATGCCGACGACAGCATCGGCTGCATGATCCTTGCCGGCGGCGACAAGGCCTTCTGCGCCGGCGCCGACCTCAAATGGATTGCCTCCAAGGAATTTCCGGAAGCTTTCCGGACTGATTTGGCCGCCTACATGGATCAGGTCGCGGAGCTGCGAAAACCTGTCATTGCAGCTGTGCGTGGATACGCCTTCGGCGGCGGCACGGAAATCTCGCTGATGTGCGACATGATCCTGGCAGATACGACCGCGAGATTTGGTCTCACAGAAGTCTCCCTGGGGGTGATCCCGGGTGGCGGCGGGACGCAGCGCATGTCACACCGTATCGGCAAGTACAAGGCGATGCGCTACATATTGACCGGCGAGTGGATTCATGCCGAGGAAGCCGAGCGTATTGGTCTGATCACGCAGGTTGTTGAAGATGGCAAACTAATGGACGAAGCAATGGCGCTCGCCACCAAAATTGCCAACAACCCGCGGCTGTCGGTTCTGGCCGGCAAGGAAGTGGTCAACCAGCAAGCCGAAATGCCCATCACCGAGGGCCGCAAGGTCGAACGCCGGTTGTTCCATGCGCTGTTCGGCACGCCGGACTTCAAGGAAGGAACCGCCGCCTTTGCCGAGAAGCGCAAACCAAATTTCACCAAGTATTGAAACGAGCCAAAGGGTCCAGGTGTCCGGATTCGCAACATAGCCTTGACCTAAAACTGGGAGGACAGAGTGTTCATTGGAATCGATCAACTCAAGAGCGCCCACAAATATATCCTTCTGGTCGCTGCTCTGCTCTTGACGACACCGCTTGCCGCGCAGGAGCGAACGCCGCTCGCCGACTTCGTCGACGGCTTCCCGATGGCGCTGGAGAAGAAGACGCGCACCGCCGACTACAACGAGCTGTTCCGCGGCGCCGACCCGTCGGCCTATTTCAACATGCGGGTGTCGGAATTCCTGCCCACCGCCATTCTGCCATCGCGCCCGGGTACAATGCCGCTGGCCGAAAACCCGATGCCGGAGGTCGGTGCGGTGGAGGTCGCGGTGACCTCGGAAAGCAAGCTCGAGAGCCCGCTGTCCCTGGACGAGTTCCTGGAAAAGTCCCCCTCCGCCCAGGCGTTCCTGGTCGTTCACAAGGGCGAGGTGGTCTACGAGAAATATCCCCGCATGCGCCCCGAGGATCACCATCTCTGGATGTCCTCGGCCAAGCCGACCGCCAGCCTGGTGATCGACCAGTTGATCAGCGAAGGGAAGATCGACCAGAACGCGCCGATCACCACTTACCTGCCCGACTTCAAAGGCACGCCCTGGGACGGCGTCACCACGAAGGACGTGATGGACATGGGCACCGGTATGGACCTGGAGGACACCGCGGAGTCCCGCTTCGACCCTGACAACATCGCCCGGCGCGTCTACGAGGCCGAGTTCGGCTTCCCGAACGAGACCCGGGGCGTCGAGAAGCTGCGCGACGTGCTCCGGAGCACGCCGAAGCTGGAGGAGCCCGGCCAGGCGTTCCATTATGCCTCCGGCCTCACGCAGATGCTGGTGATCCTGGCCGAGGAGGTGGAGAATGATCGCTGGGCCCAGATTTTCGACCGCCGCGTCTGGTCTAAAGTCGGCGCCGAGGGGGTATTGCAGATCCACCTGACCCCGGACGGCATCGCCGCGGCACACGGGCTGGTCTCGAGCAACCTGCGCGACTTCGCCCGCTTCGGCATGCTCTACACGCCCAGCTGGAACAAGATTGCCACCGAGCAGGTCGTGACGGACGAGATCCTGGCCCGCATCCATGACGAGGTGCGCAGTCACGAGTTCATGATGGCCGGGTTCGACGGTCCGGTGTTCGCGGACTATCTCGGCTCGAACGACTTCATCTCAAACAGCCGGCAGTGGGACATCCTCTGGCCCGACGGGGACATGTGGAAGGGCGGGTTGATGACCCAGGGTCTCTACGTGTCGCCGTCGCGGGACCTGGTGATCGTCTATTTCAACGTCAGCAACGATGACCACACAGGCCACCGCTTCCCTCGCGCCATCGCGACATCCGGCCTCTTCGATGAATGAGGACTCGTTCCCGGAATGAGAATGGAAAGTGAGATTGCCGGGAAGTTCAAACCTCCTTTCACCAACTATTGAGATGAGCAGAGGCGCCAGGTGTCAGGACTCGCAACACAGCTTTGATCTAGTACTGGGAGCGCAAAGTGTTCATTGGAATCGCTCAGCTTAAGAGTACCTGCAAATACATCCTTCCGGTCGCCATACTGCTTTCGGCGACGCCTCTTGCCGCGCAGGAGCGGACGCCCCTCGAAGAGTTCATGAACGGATTTCCAATCGAACTGGAAGAACGGACCCGTGCGGCCAGCTACGAAGAGCTGTTCAAGGGCGGTGACGTGTCGGCCTATTTCAATATGCGCGTGGCCGAGTTCATGGAGACGGCGGTGCTTCCATCCCGGCAGCCCGTCATGCCGCTCATCCGTCGCCCCATGCCGGAAATCGGCTCAGTGGAAGCCGAAACCATGAACGATGGGACAATGTCTCTCGACACCTTCCTGTCGAAGTCGGAGTCTTACGCACAAGCCTACCTCGTCGTGCATAAGGGCGAGGTCGTCTACGAAAAATATCCCCGGATGCGGCGCGAAGATGCCCATCTCTGGATGTCTTGCGCCAAGCCAACGGCCAGTCTGATCGTCGACATGCTGATCAGCGAGGGCAAGATCGATGAAGACCGGCCGATCACGGATTACCTAACGGACTGGAAGGGCACCGATTGGGACGGTGTTACGACGCGCGAAGTCCTGGACATGACCAGCGGCATGGACCTGGATGACACCGCCGAATCCCGACTCGCTCCCAACAGTATCGCGAACCGCTTGTATCGAGCGGAGCTCGGCTTCCCGAATCCCAATACCGGCGAGGTAGAGCTGTTGGCCGAGGTGCTCAAGAGCACAGAAGCGAAGAGCGACCCGGGTTTGGCGTTCGAGTATTCCTCCGGGCTCACGCAGGTGCTGGTCCTCTTGGCCGAGGCGATTGAGGGGGAGCGCTGGCATCAGATCTTCGACCGGCGTGTCTGGTCTAAGGTCGGTGCCGAGGGCGCCCTGCAATTGCATCTGACGCCCGACGGCATTGCGGCGGCACACGGTTTGGTCTCCAGCAATCTCAGGGACTTTGCCCGCTTCGGTATGCTGTACACGCCGAGTTGGAAGAAGATCGCCGTCGAGAAAGTCGTTTCGGATGAAATCCTCACGCGCACCCAGGATGGGGTCCGCCCGCGTGAGGTCTTTATGAATGGCGCTGGGCCGCGCTTCGCCAATTATCTCGGCTCGGACGACGTCATCGGCCATAGCCGCCAGTGGGATCTCGTGTGGTCTGACGGCGACCTCTGGAAAGGCGGGTTAATGTCCCAGGGGCTGTATGTGTCACCGTCGCGCGACTTGGTAATCGTTTATTTCAGCGTCAACAACGACGACCACTCCGTGCACCGCTTCGCCCGTCCGATCGCGACCTCCGGCCTCTTCGATGAATGAGGGCCATTTCCCTCAACGAGGGTGGGAAAGTGAGATTGCCGGGATGTGCGGGAACATCCAGAGCAAGGCATAAGAAGGAAAAGTCATGGAAAAAGTGATAGTCCAGAAATCAGGGGGCATTGTTCACGTCCGGATCAACCGTCCCGAAGTCCTGAACGCCTGCGATGGCGATACGTACAACGCGATCGCCGACGCATGGGACGACCTCGAAAACGATCCCTCTTTGAGGGTGGGAATCCTCAGTGGCGAGGGGCGCTCTTTTTGTGTCGGAACCGATGTCAAATGGGTTGGCTCGCCGGATGCAAAGGGTTTCGTGGACCGTTTGTACCCGCGCTTGTTGACCCTGACAAAACCCGTGATCGCAGCCATACACGGGCACTGCAATGGCGGCGGCCTTGAACAGGCGTTGGGCGCCGATATTCGGGTTTGCAGTGACGATGCCCATTTTGGTTTTGGCGAGATCCGGCTCGGCTGGATTCCGGGTGGCCACGGGACCCAGCGGATGCCCCGCGTGGTTCCCTTGGGGGCGGCGCTTGAGATGCTCTACACCGGCGGCCGTATCGAAGCACAGGATGCCTATCGCCTGGGCCTGGTCAACCATGTCGTCCCGGCGGACCAGCTTATGGCGAAGTGCGAACAGATTGCCGCGGAGATCATCAAGAGCGCGCCGCTCGCAGTGCAGAAGATGAAGGTCGCAGTCATGCAGGGCCTCGATATGCCGCTGCCGGAGGCCGTCAAGCTCGAAAAAGAACTCTTCGAATGGTTGATGCAGACAGAAGACGCGAAAGAAGGCATGCGCGCTTTTGCTGAGAAGCGTGCGCCAAACTGGAAGGCCAAATAGTCGTTGGATATCGGCCTGCTTGAGTATGTTGGTGTCTGATATGGGCCCGAGGCAGGTTCCCCGGGCTCGAGGCTCCCGGACTTGCCACGCTTTGCGGCCGTGTCAGAGCCTCAAGCAGGTTTCCCGCACCGAAGTCGCGCGGGAGGGAGGGGAAGGAAAAGCATGACACTAAGCACAGGAAACCCCAAGAGCTGGCGGTGGGGAGAGCGCAAGGTGAGGCAGGCGCCGCTCAGAGTCTCCGTCGCTGCTTTCACGCTGATCTCGGTTCTGCTTTTCCCGCAGATCACCTATGCAGCGGAGGGGACCGAGGGCGGTTCTGGCGCCTCCTCGACGGCATCGTCGGTGGACGGGCTCGATCAGAACCCTTTGGACGGCCCGGACTCGGCGACTTCTCTGTTGCAGGACGGAAAAGATGATAAGGCCGACCTCCTGGATCGGAACTTTCTGGAAGCATGGGAGGGGTGGAAGGCGGGTATCGCTGAAGAAACGGGTTTTTATTTCGGTCTCGACTACACCGCGGTCGGACTTGCGGCGTCCAGCAGTCCCGGCGACGAAGACTCGGCAGCCTCCGGTATCGCCCGCTTGTTCGGTTCGCTGGAACTGATCAACCACGGCGCCCAGAACACGGGCAGCATTCAGTTCAAGATCGAACACCGGCACGCCTACACGGACATTGCGCCCACCGCCCTCGGCTTCGAGGTCGGCTACACGGGAACACCGGAACCGGTCTTCAACGACGAAGGATTCCGCACGACAACTCTCTACTGGAAACAGGATTTCCTGGACGATCGAGCCGTTGCCCGCCTGGGGTTCCTCGATATCAAGGAATATTATGACGTCTATGCCTTGGCGAGCCCCTGGTCCGGCTTCTTCAATCTTTCTTTCTCCACCGGCTCCAACACCATGGCAGTGCTTCCGGACGGCGCGCTGGGGGCGATGGTCGGGACGCGTTTTCTGGACAATTTCTACGCCGCTGGCGGAATCGTCGACGCCAGTGCGGATCCAACCGACATGTTCGACGGATTCGGTACCTTTTTTGGCGATTTCGACACCTTCAAGACCATTGAGTTCGGTGTCACCGCGGGAGGCCAGAAGTTTTTCCTCGAGAATGCCCACGTCGCTTTCTGGCAGATGGACGACAGTGAAGAAACCGGCGCATCAGGCGGATGGGGCGTGAACGCGTCCATATCCCACCTATTCGACCAAAGTTGGCTGGGTTTCCTGCGCGGCGGTTGGGCCCATGAGGGCGGGGGCGCCTACGAGGCCTCGGTCAGCACCGGGTTCGGCTATATGAACGAGCCGGGCGGCAACCTTCTCGGTGTGGGTGTCAACTGGGGGCGCCCGAATTCGGAGACCTTCCCGATAGATCTCGACGATCAATGGACAGGCGAGGTTTTCTACAGGCTGCAGGTGACTGAGAATCTCCAAATAACGCCGGGGGTTCAGCTTCTGCTCGACCCCGCTCTCAATCCGGACAAGGACTTTGTCGCGCTCTTCGGAATACGCGGCCGGGTGACGTTCTAGATTGCCTTGAGATGTCGCTCGGACCCGTCAGCGGTGCCGCCACTCAGAGTGCGTTTCATGACAGCTCTGCCAGAACGGCTGCCAACGGAAGATGGCATGGGAGCCACTTCATGTGACAATGGAAGGTTAAGCGACGCTGTGTCGGCAACGGGTCAACTGCGGACGTAGGAGAGGCAAATTGATCAACTACTCGGGTTGGTCGTCACATCAATTGGCCAGCAGAAACCAATCTTTGGCGTCATCAAAATCAGTGAAAATTCTTTGCTCTTGATCAAAATACTGAGATCGCGCTTCGACAACTCTCATGAGTATTTCTTCCATTTTTCCATTGACGACAAAGGCTGCGCGTGAGCCTGTCCGAAGCGGTTCTATTCCGGCACGTAGATCAAAAAATTCATCCAACCGATCAGTTGAAACGGAGCTGAAATCCAGTCTCCTTAGATCCCATAAAACATTGGAATCCGCCGCAAGGCTTTCCAATTGCATGAACGCTATAAAGCTTTCGACGAGTTCGCGTGGTGAGAATTCTCCAGCCATACTTGCCAATATGACTGACGATTCTTGATCCCATCTAAACTCTAGATGCATCTAAACACCGTCGACGAAAAGCGTTCTCGTCTTAAGAAGTTGCTGCAATCCCCTCTAGCTTAATCACAAAATCTCAAGAAGTGCTACGGGGGTGTTGTTACTAGCTACCTGCGATAGGAGTCCGCTTCGGGTCATGAGCCGAAATCGGCGGCCGCAGGAAGAACGTCCGGTTCCAGGGTGGGAGCCGGCTTCGCTCGATAGGCCCCGCCTGAAAACCGAGCAAGCTAAAGGCTGCGGGCAAGCCCCGCTGAGGTTTGCCGCCTTAACCGGATTGTGACACATTCCTGTCCACGCTCTTTGCAAGCTTCTGATTTGGTTGGATAATTTTGGTGACTTGGAATCCAGCTCCCCCAGCCGCTCTCCCAGGGAACTTCGGCAAAGTCCGCCGCTTTCAGGGCGTGGACAGGCTCTATGCCTCCTAGACGTGCCATACGGCCGTCAGCCCCGGCTGCCCTTGAGCGCTACAGCCTGGCCGCGGGCAGGCAGGCACCCGGTCTAGTCAGCCAGATGGAGGCGCCCGTAGCGGAGGATGAAGAGCCCGAAGGCGGCGATCCAGACGAGGCCGGCAGCCCAGAGAAACTCCACGTAGGCCGCCTCGGCCAGAGGGGCGGCCACCCGCAGGGCCGCCGCCGCGGTGACACCCAGGTAGATCGCCGCGGTCCAGCGGTCCGCCGTCAAGGGCCGGCCGCTGTGCCCCAGGGTGGCGCGCGTCATCACCGCGACGGTCATGCCGCCGATGGCCCCGGCGGTCAGCGCATGAAGGCCGGAGGTCGGCGGCAAGACCTGCGGCAACAGCACGCCCAGACCCAGCAGGCCGAGGCCGAGCGGCACCCAGGCGAAACCGAGGTGCAGGCTCCACACCAGCGGCTCGGCCAGCGTGCGCTGTCCCTGCCAGCGCGCCAGCCGTACCACGTTCAGCGCGCCGCCGGCGAGCAGCATGCCGCCGCTGAGCGGATGTTCCGGCAGGACCACCCAGAAGCCGAGCCCCGCCGCCGTGGTCAGCAGGCAGAGACGATCAAAAGACCCGAAGCTGGCGGGCAACGCCGCCTCCCCCTGCCCGGCCAGCCAGTTGCGGGTGAAGTTGGGGATGACCCGCCCGCCGATAAGGTTGATGAGCAGTACCACGACGGCGATGCCCAGCCTCTCGCCCAGTCTTTCCGTTTCGACCAGGCCGGCGGCGGGCAGATGCATCAGGACGTTGGCCGCAAGGAGCAGGATCAGTGCCAGCGGCATCGGCAGGTTGCGCCAGTTGCGTCCCGCCGCGATCTCGCGCAGGGCGACGGCGAAGAGCAAGACGAGAAAGGTAAGGTCGAGCGCGGCGGCGGCAAGTGGCCCGATGAGCGCCGAGGCGGCGACAGCGATACGCCCGGCGATCCAGACGGCGAAGAGCAGCGCCAGGGGCAGCCCCTGCAGCATCGGGCGACCGGTCCAATTGGGGATCGCCGTCAGCAGGAAACCGGCGATCACCGCGGCGGCGTAGCCGAAGACCATCTCGTGGGCATGCCAGGCAAGGGCGTCAAAAGCGGTCGGCAGCACGACAACACCCTGGAA
>JBNLAU010000159.1:0-10235 GCA_050302295.1 Roseibium sp.
GCTGCCGGCCATGCGCAACGCCATCATGCATTCCGACGCACCGCTGCGCGAATGCCTCGACGAGGCCTATATCACCGGCAAATATATCCGCAACACGACGCATAACGTGCCCAACGATCCGGCCCTGCCGCTGTTGCTGGATGAGGTTTATCCCTGCAGTCAGGTGGTGGAGATCGATTATCAGATCCCGGGCTGCGCGCCGAGCGGCGACATTATTTTCGACACGCTGTCCAAGCTGCTGACGGGCAAATTTCGGGGCTTTGAGCGTGACATGATCAAGTTCGATTGAGGCGGACCTTCGAGATGAGCGAACCCAGACTGATTGAAATCTCGCCGGTCACCCGCGTGGAAGGCCACGGCAAGGTTACCATTCACCTCAATGCGGAAAACGAGGTCGACGAGGCCCGGCTGCATATTGTCGAGTTTCGCGGTTTTGAACGCTTCATCCGTGGCCGGTTGATGTGGGAAGTGCCGGTGATTGTGCAGCGGCTCTGCGGCATCTGCCCGGTCAGTCACCACCTGGCGGCGGCCAAGGCGATGGACATGATCGCCGGTGTTGACCGGCTGACGCCGACGGCGGAGAAGATGCGCCGCCTGATGCATTACGGTCAGGTGATGCAGAGCCACGTTCTGCATTTCTTTCATCTGGCTGCGCCGGACCTTCTGTTCGGCTTCGGCGCCCCTGCGGAAAAGCGCAACATTTTCGAAGTGATCAAGGAAAAGCCGGAACTTGGCAGGCGGGCTGTCCTGATGCGCAAATACGGTCAGGAGATCATTGAGGCGACGGCGGGCAAGAAGGTGCATGGCACCGGCGCCATTCCGGGCGGTATCAACCGCAACCTGTCCGTGGAACGCCGGGAGCATTTCCTGAAGTCCATCGACGAGATGACAGGGTGGGCGCAGGATGCGGTGAAGCTTGCACGAGACTACACGCTGGAGCATGAGGATCTGGTTTCCGAGTTCGGATCCTTCCCGTCCAATTACATGTCGCTGGTGCGCGAGAGCGACGGCGCGCTCGATCTCTATCACGGCAATCTCAGGGCACTGAGTTCGACCGGCGACACGATCTTCGACCAGGTGCCTTACACGAAGTATCATGAACTGATCGTCGAGGACGTGCGCTCCTGGTCTTACATGAAATTCCCCTTCATCACCAAGCTCGGGCCGGAGGCCGGCTGGTACCGGGTCGGGCCGCTGGCGCGGATGAACACCGCCAGCTTAATCGATACGCAGCTGGCCGATGCCGCGCTCAAGGAACTGAAGGCGGTCACCAGCGGGACACCGAACAATTCGACGCTCGCCAATCACTGGGCGCGCATGATCGAGGTTCTGCACTGTGTCGAGAAGATCCGCGAACTGCTGCACGATCCGGATCTGCAAAGCACGGACCTCATCGCCAAGGGTGAGCGGCGCGAAGAGGGGATAGGCGTCATCGAAGCTCCGCGCGGCAATCTCATCCACCATTACAAGGTCGATGAGCATGATCAGGTTACTTACTGCAATCTGATCGTCTCCACGACCCACAACAACGAGGGCATGAACCGGGCGGTCAAGGATGTCGCGGTCAAGCATCTCTCCGGCAAGGAGCAGATCACCGAGGGCATGCTCAACCATGTCGAGGTCGCCATCCGCGCCTATGACCCGTGCCTCTCCTGCGCCACCCACGCCCTCGGCCAGATGCCGTTGCAGGTGGAACTGTTTGGCGCGGATGGATCGCTGGTCGACAGCCGGACGCAGTGCATATGACGTCCGGGGGCGGACGCATGGCTCTCCGTGGTGGATGTAAATGACCTCTCCGGGTTGGGAGCGGGAACAAATGGTAGGATTGGCAGACGTTTGCAGCGGCATCAGCAGCTCAGGCTGGGTTAGGAATTTGGAATGCTCTTGATCGGTTATGGCAATCCGGGACGCGGGGACGACGGGCTAGGGCCTGCTTTTTCCGAAGGCATGGCCGCGCGTGGCTTGCCTGGCCTGGAGGTCGATACTGATTACCAACTGGTCGCAGAGCACGCGCTGGCGATTTCCGGGCACGATCTGGTGGTCTTCACGGATGCGGAGATCGGCGGCCTGGATGCCTTCCGGTTCCGCGAAATAGGGCCGGGGGCTCCGGAGGTGCTCGGCAGTCACAGCCTCGTTCCGGAGACAGTGCTTGCCCTTTGCGAAACGCTCTATGGTGTGTGTCCGAAAGCCTATGTGCTTGGAATTTCGGGATACGACTATGGCGAGGTCAAGGAAGGCCTTTCGGAGCGGGCTGCGGCGAACCTGTCAGAGGCCGAGGCCTTCTTTCTCGCCTGGTTGGCGGATGCAGTTCCAGGACCGGAGGCCGCTCATGCATGAAATGTCGCTGTGCGAGAGCATTCTGGATATTCTGAAGGAGCAGGCTGCCAGGGATCATTTTACGCAGGTGAAGCGGGTTGCCGGTGATATTGGCCCGCTGTCCTGTGTCGAGCCGGAGGCTCTGCAATTCGGCTTTGACGTTGTGATGAAGGGATCTCTGGCTGAAGGTGCCACGCTGGAAATCTCCCGCCCGCCGGCGGAGGCCCTGTGCCTGTCCTGCTTCAAGACGGTTCCGGTAAAGGAGCGGTTCGATACCTGCCGGGAATGCGGCTCCGAGGCCCTGCAGGTGGTGAGTGGTGAAGAGCTGAAGATCCGGGAACTGGAGGTGGTGTGATGTGTACGGTATGCGGGTGCGGCACGGATCATATTCATGATCACAAGCATTCTCACGGCGACGGCGAAAACGAAGTCCACTTTGGAAAAGGCGATGCCGGGACTTCCGTTCCGGGCATGAGCCAGTCCCGGCTGATCCGGCTGGAGGCCGATATCCTCACCAAGAACAATTCCTATGCTGAGCGGAACAGGACCCTGCTTTCGGACAAGGGTGTGCTGGCGCTCAATCTGGTGTCCAGTCCGGGTTCGGGAAAAACCTCGCTTCTGGTGGAATCCCTGAAGCGGCTCAGCGGTGGAACACCCGCCGCGGTGATCGAGGGCGACCAGCAGACCTCCAACGATGCGGACAGGATCCGGGAAACCGGCGCTCCCGCCGTTCAGATCAACACCGGCAAGGGCTGCCATCTGGATGCGCATATGGTTGGTCATGCGCTGGAAAAACTCCCACTGGAGGAAGGCGGCATTCTTTTCATCGAGAACGTCGGCAACCTGGTTTGTCCCGCAGCGTTCGATCTCGGCGAAGCCTTCAAGGTGGTGATCCTTTCAGTGACCGAAGGTGAGGACAAGCCGCTGAAGTATCCGGATATTTTTGCAGGTGCCGATCTGATGATCCTCAACAAGACCGACCTGCTGCCGCATGTCGATTTTTGTGTTGGCGCGGCGGTCAGGAATGCCAGGCGGGTCAACCGCAAGATCCAAGTGCTGCAGGTTTCCGCGCGCACCGGCGAAGGGATCGATGGCTGGCTGAGCTGGCTGGACGGCGCGAGAACAATGCAGTCGGCGGGCGGCAAGACCGGTCTTGCCGCCGAATAGGAGTTTCCTTCATGTGTCTTGCTATTCCCGCCCGGGTCGTTTCGCTCGACAGCGACGACATGGCGACGGTTGCCCTGGAGGGGATTCGGAAGCCGGTTTCGACGGCGCTGCTCGATGAGGTCGCCGTGGGTGACTATGTGCTCGTCCATGTCGGCTATGCCTTGCACAGGCTCTCCGAAGAGGAGGCCGACCGCACGTTGAAGCTGATGGCCGAGGCGGGCGTTCTGGCAGAAGAACTGGAAGACATGGCAGGTGAAGAGGCTGCGGAGGCGGAGGGATGAAGTACATCAGGGAGTTCCGCGACGGTAAACTCGCCAGCCGGCTTGCCAAGGCCATCAGGCACGAAGCCGATCCGGACCGGCGCTATCATCTGATGGAATTCTGCGGTGGGCACACTCATGCGATCTTCCGCTATGGGGTTCAGGACCTTGTGCCGAAGAACGTGGAGTATGTTCACGGTCCCGGCTGCCCGGTGTGCGTGCTGCCTGTCCGCCGCCTCGACGATGCCGTCGAACTGGCGCTGAGGGAAGGGGTGATCCTGACCACTTATGGCGACATGATGCGGGTGCCGGGTACCAAGCAGATGAGCCTGATCAGGGCCAAGGCGGAAGGCGCGGATATCCGCATGGTCTATTCCACCCAGGATGCGCTCAGGATCGCGCGGGAAAACCCGGAGCGCGAAGTGGTCTTTTTCGCCATAGGATTTGAAACCACGACACCGCCGACGGCTGTCGCGATCCTGCAGGCCAAAGCCGAAGGTCTCGCGAACTTTTCCGTTTTCTGCAACCACGTGCTCACGCCTCCGGCGATCGCGCATATCGTCAACGCGCCCGCCGAGCCGGGTGAAGATCCTGTGCGGATCGACGGCTTCCTCGGGCCGTCCCATGTCAGTTCCGTTATCGGCTGGGCGCCTTATGAGCCTGCGGCGCGGGACTTCAAAAAGCCTGTGGTCATTGCCGGTTTCGAGCCGCTCGACGTGATGCAGTCGACCCTGATGCTGATCCGCCAGATCAACGCGGGCCGGCATGTGGTGGAAAACCAGTACACCCGCGTTGTCACCCGCGAAGGTAACCGCAAGGCCCAGAAACTGGTCGCGGACGTGCTGGAGCTGCGTGAGGAGTTCGAATGGCGCGGCCTTGGCACCGTGCCGGAAAGCGCCCTGAAGATCCGCAAGGCCTTCGGCGATTTCGATGCCGAACAACGCTTTCCCGTCAGCCCCAAAGTGTCCCGGGAGGTCAAATCCTGCGAGTGTCCGGCGATCCTGCGCGGGGTGAAAAAGCCGACCGAATGCAAGCTCTTCGGTACAGTCTGTACCCCGGATAATCCGATGGGCGCCTGCATGGTGTCTTCGGAAGGTGCTTGCGCCGCCTATTGGACCTATGGCCGCAAGCGTGAAGCCGCGCTTGCCGCCAAGGGCGCGGTAGCATGAGCGATCCGCAGCCTCAAACCAAATTCCGCGCCGGTACCGTCGACATGACCCATGGCGGCGGCGGCCGGGCCATGGCGGAGCTGATCGAAGATCTGTTTCACCGGCATTTGAAAAACCCGATCCTCAGTCAGGGGCATGACGCCGCGGTCTTCGATGTGCCGCCGGGCCGCCTGGTCATGTCCACCGACGCTCATGTGATCTCGCCGCTCTTCTTTCCCGGTGGTGATATTGGTTCGCTCGCGGTTCATGGAACCTTGAACGATGTCGCCATGGCCGGTGCACGGCCCGTTTCCCTGACGGCCAGCTTCATTCTGGAAGAGGGGTTTCCGCTTGCCGATCTGGAGAAGATCGTCATCTCCATGGCAAGAGCAGCACTTGAGGCGGGGGTGCCGGTGGTTTCCGGCGATACCAAGGTGGTAGAAAAGGGCAAGGGCGATGGTGTCTTCATCACCACGGCCGGTGTGGGTGTTCTGCCTGAAGGCGTCGCTATTTCGCCTGAAGCCGCAAAGCCGGGCCAAGCGGTCCTCGTCTCCGGCTCCATCGGCGATCATGGTGTCGCCATTTTGTCCCGGCGCGAGAATCTGGAATTCGAAACCGAAATCCGTTCCGACAGTGCGGCCCTGCACACGCTGGTGGCCAAAATGATCGACGCCGTACCCGGCATCGCCGTTCTGCGCGACCCGACCCGCGGGGGGCTTGCCACCGCATTGAACGAAATCGCTCACGCATCCGTCGTCGGCATGGTGCTGCAGGAAGACGACATTCCGGTGAGCCCGGATGTTG
The DNA here is from genome assembly GCA_050302295.1 of Roseibium sp. Taxonomy (GTDB): domain Bacteria; phylum Pseudomonadota; class Alphaproteobacteria; order Rhizobiales; family Stappiaceae; genus Roseibium. The sequence continues at coordinate 5,696 of JBNLAU010000159.1, forward strand.
AAGGGGCCTGCGAGCTTTTGGGGCTCGATCCGCTTTATGTCGCCAACGAGGGCAAGCTGATTTGCATCTGCGAGGCAGCGGATGCGGACAGGCTGCTGGCGGTCATGCGCGCGCATCCGCTTGGGGGACGGGCGGCGAAGATCGGTGAGATCGTCGAAGATGCCGACAGGATGGTGGTCATGCAAACCGGTTTTGGCGGTTCCCGGGTGGTGGACTGGCTTTCAGGGGAACAGCTGCCAAGGATCTGTTGAGGAGCAGCGGTCAGATGAGTTCCTATTTATTGTAGCTGGTAACAGCAACAACGATCCTGCGGACCTGCCGGGCCTGTCCGGCATCAGATATCCGGACCGTCCTGGCGGCCTTCCGTCGATGGGTCGATTTCGTTGCGCAGGGATTCCAGCGACCGCATGCGCTCCTTAGCGCGCGTCTGGTTCTGCCGCGTCACGCCGGCAATCACGACTTCGGCGATCGCCATCAACGCAAGGGAGGAATCCCACGGTGAGGGGACGGCGACCCGCGCGGGCAGGATGTGACTTGCAATCCGGCCGACCGGAGACATCCAGCTGTCGGTGATCAGCGCGACCGTTGCCCCTTGTTTGGCGGCGGCTTCCGCAAACTGGATGATTTCTGCCTGGTAGCGGCGGATATCGAAGACGACGACGACATCCTTCGGCCCTATGCCGATCAACTGATCCAGCCAGTTGCCCTGCTGACCGGCAACATGGTTCACGTTCGCGCGGACGATTCTCAAGTGCGCGGCCATGTAGCGGGCGAGGCTATCGGTGAAGCGGCCGCCGATCAGGTGGAGCGTCTTGCGTTCATCCGACAGAAGATTGATGAAGCCCTCGAGTTCGCCTTTCGGCAGGTGCGCGAAGGTTTCACGCACATTCTCCAGAAGCTGGCCGATGTGAGGGTCACCATCCTCGTTGCCGGCAAGACTGGCGCTGCGCGCCAGCGGCGAGTTCAATTGGCTTTCCAGTTCGCTGCGCAGTTTCTTTTGAAAATCGGCAAAGCTTGGAAAACCAAGCCTGGCGATGAAGCGCAGGATGGTCGGGGAACTGACCCCCGCGGCCGCCGCGAGCTGGGCAACGGTACCCAGGCCCTGCATCGGATAATTTGCCATCAGCGCATGGGCGGCCTTCTTCTCCGTCGTGGTGAATTCGTCCAGCCGGTCGCGAATGTCTTCCAGAAGAGGGCGTTCCATGTGCGTGACCCGCTTTCAAACCTTGGCCGCTGAAATTCATTTGACAGCGGCTGCATTCTGCGTATCAAATATTACAGAAATTACGAATATCGGCAATCCTGTAATAAACGTTACAAAATTTCGATGAGTTTTTCCAGGGGGTTGGGAATGGGTGCAAGCCCGCAGAACGGGGGCCAGGCAAGGGGAATGACCCGAGCCGTCGCAGTTGAAAATGCGAACGGCGCCGGTCCATTCGTCTTTGTCTGCGATCATGCCTCCAATTTTTTGCCGCCGCCCTATGACAGCTGCCTGGGATTGTCCGAGCCGGAGAAATCCGCGCATATCGCCTGGGATCCGGGTGCGCTGGGCGTTGCGAAAGGATTGTCGGAAAGTCTGGATGCACCGCTCGTCTACAGCACCGTTTCCCGCCTGATCATCGATTGCAACCGCGAAGAAAGCCGGCCCGATCTGATCCCGTGCCTCAGCGAGACGACGCAGATTGCCGGAAACCGGAACCTTTCGGCGGATGAAATAGCCTTCCGGCTGAACCTGGCGCACCGGCCGTTCCACAAGGCTATCGACAAAGTGTTGAACCAGCGCAAGGACCGGGGACTGCCGACGGCGCTGGTGTCGGTCCATTCTTTCACGCCCGTTTACAAAGGGGTGTCACGCCCTTGGGAAATCGGCCTGATTTCGGAGAAGGACCGCAGCCTGGCAGAGCCTGTTCTGCAGGCACTGAATGCACGCGGTGGTATGAGGATTGGCGACAACGAGCCCTACGCGCCCTCGGACGGTGTCTATTACACTGTCCGGCGCCACGGCGAGGACCGCCGGCTGCCCTGCCTGATGATCGAAATCCGGAACGACGAGGTGAAAACGGCGGAGGATGAGATCCGCTGGGCCGACATGCTCGCTCCGATGCTGGCCGCTGCCCTGCAGTCCGGCGCACAAAATGCTGCTGGAGGTGCTGATGCGTAAAGCCGCCTGTCTTTATGTTCGCCTTGTCGACGGTTTCAACAGAGGTCTCGGAAGGATCATCATGTGGGGCATCTTCGTGATGGCCGGTATCCTGTTGTGGTCGTCCATCTCCAAGACGTTCTTCAATCCGTCGCTCTGGACACTGGAAGTCGCCCAGTTCGCGATGGTCGCCTATTACATTCTCGGCGGTCCGTATTCGATCCAGCTCGGTTCCAACGTCCGCATGGACCTTTTTTACGCGGAATGGAGCCCGAAAAAGAAAGCGTGGTTCGACGCGTTCACCGTTCTGTTGCTGATGTTCTATCTCGGCGTTCTGCTCTACGGCGCGCTCAATTCCACCGCCTATTCTCTCGGATACTTCGGCAAGGAACCGCTCGTTTTTTATTGGGATCTCATCACCGCATTCGTCACCGGCGGTCCTGAGGCAGCGGGTGAGAAGCTTGGCTACATCGAACGCAGTCCGACGGCCTGGCGGCCTTACCTGTGGCCGGTCAAAATCATCATGATCATCGGATTTCTTTTGATGCTGTTGCAGTCCATTTCGGAACTTTTGAAAGATGTCGCCCGCATCAAGGGAGAAACGATCTGATGTCTTACGAGATGATCGCTCTTTTGATGTTCTCGTCGATGATGCTGATGCTGCTCACCGGGCAGCGGGTCTTCGGCGCCATCGGCGGTATCGCCGCCATTGCGGCGCTGGCTCTTTGGGGCACCGGCGGCGGCGACATTCCGTTTTCCGCGGCCATGAAGCTGATGAAATGGTATCCGCTTCTGACCCTGCCAATGTTCATCTTCATGGGGTATGTGCTGTCGGAGACCAAGATCGCCGACGATCTTTACAGGATGTTCCATGTCTGGATGGGGCCGGTCCACGGCGGTCTTGCTATCGGCACGATCCTGCTGATGGTTCTGATTTCCGCCATGAACGGCCTGTCGGTCGCGGGCATGGCCATCGGCGCCACCATCGCGCTTCCTGAGCTCTTAAAGCGAAAATACGACAAGCGCATGGTCACGGGGGTGATCCAGGCGGGGTCCTCGCTCGGGATCCTGGTGCCGCCATCCGTTGTCCTTGTGCTCTATGCCATGATCGCCCGCGCGCCCGTCGGGCAGCTCTGGCTTGCAGGTGTCATTCCGGGCCTGATGATGGCGGGTCTGTTCATTGTCTATATCTCCATCCGCTGCAAGATCCAGCCGGACCTGGGACCGGCCCTGACCGAGGAGGAGCGTGAAGCCTCCAGGGACGAGAGATTCCATTTATTGCTGGCCGGCATTCTGCCTATCGTCATCTTCGCGGCAATGATGGTGCCTTTCGTGATGGGCTATACCAGCCTGGTGGAAGCCTCGGCCATCGGTGCGCTGACGGCGCTCCTGGCTTCGATCTTTCGCCGCCGGCTGACCTGGCCGATCCTGGTTCTGTGCACGAAGAATACGCTCGGTATCTCGTGCATGTTCATGTGGATCATTCTGGCGGCGCTCGGCTTCGGTGCCGTGTTCGACGGGCTCGGCGCGGTCAAGGCGATCGAGAACCTTTTCACCGAGCAGCTCGGCCTGTCGCCCTGGATGATCCTCATCCTGATGCAGCTGTCATTCCTGGTGATGGGCACTTTCCTGGACGACACTGCGATGCTGGTGATCGTCGCGCCGCTTTACGTGCCGCTGGTTGCGACGCTCGATCTCGGCATGCCGGCAAACGACGTGCTGATCTGGTACGGCGTGCTCTATACGATCACCACGCAGATCGCCTATATGACGCCGCCCTTCGGCTATAACCTCTTCTTGATGCGGGCGATGGCGCCCAAGGAAATCACCATGCGCGACATTTACGGCTCGATCACGCCGTTCGTCCTGGTGATGATCCTGGCGCTGGTGCTCGTTATGGCATTTCCGCAAATCGCGCTTTGGCTGCCGGACACGGTGTACGGCAGATAGGCGTGGCGTTGGGGGCAATTGGATCAACATCCGGAGGAAACGGAGTTGGACAGCGGTTGAATGAGAGCCGGAAAACGGCCGGACCGCACATTCAGAACTGAAACTAGGGGAACTTGAGATGACCAATAGACGTGAGTTTCTGAAAAAAGCAGGTATCGGCACCGCGGCAGCGGCCGGAGCAACCACCCTTGCGGCTCCAGCCGTGCATGGCCAGACGCAGATCAAGTGGCGCCTGCAGACCTATGCCGGCCCGGCGCTTGCCGAGCATGTGATCAAGCCGCATATCGACGCCTTCAACAAGGCGGCCAACGGCGAGATGGTGATCGAGCTTTACACGTCCGACCAGCTGGTGCCGACGGGTGAACTGTTCCGCGCCATGCAGCAGGGCACCATCGACGCCGTGCAGTCGGACGACGATTCCATGGCCTCGCCGACCGAGGTGACCGTGTT
>JBNLAU010000160.1:0-4722 GCA_050302295.1 Roseibium sp.
CGTTCAATTCGGCAAAGACGCTTTCGGACGGCACGAACAGGAAGGCGGTGTCCTGGGTTTCTCCCGGCAGCAGGTATTTCTCGCTGATATCCTGAATATGCTTGGTAAAATCCTTGCGGAACTGCGCCTGTGCATATTTCAGCTGGTCGTCATTGTCCGCGTTGCGCAACAGATTGAAGCCTTCCAGCGGAAACTTGGCGTCAATGGCAAGTGACGGCGCGCCGTTCGGCATGTGGATCAGGCAGTCCGGACGGCTGTTGTTGGAGAGGGTCGCCTGGAAGGAAAATGTACTCGGCGCCATCTGATCCTGGATGATCGCCTCCATCCGGCCCTGACCGAACGCGCCGCGGGTCTGTTTGTTGGAGAGAATTGCCTGAAGCTGGCCCACCTGGCCCGAAAGATCCGTGATGGTGCGCTGTGCCCGATCGATCACCGCAAGCCGTTCATGCAGGTGCCGCAGGCCTTCCTGGGTCTGCTTGCTGGTGTCGGACATGGAAAGCCCCAGCTTGTGGCCCATTCCGTCCAGGCGTTCGTTGACCGCGCGCATCATGTCCGACTGGCGCGAGCCGAAGACTTCCGCCATGGTCTGCATGCGGCCGGTCATCTCCCCTTGCGATTTCAGAAGTTGGGACAGATGGCTCTCCAGTTCGTGAATACGCTCCGCCGAGGCAGTGTCGACATCTGCCCGCAGCCGTATTTCTCGCATGGTCCGCAAGACCAGCCAGACAATCAGCGCCAGCAGCAGCAATCCGCCCGCAACTGCGGTTTCCAGAACCGTCACTGGACGGCCGCCAAATTCAAACAGGATCTCATTCATGAAACAAACATAGAACGATTCGGACGCAAGGCCCATCCGCGTGCGGCTCGATGGACATTGAAAACAGCTGAGGAACGGGAGAATTCCGCGTTGACCGGCGCCACGTGATTGCCTAAATGATCTCGCATGACAAAACGTTCCATCATCACCATTCCGGACCCGGTCCTGCGTGAAGTCTGCGCGCCCATCGATGCGGTCGATGACGAAACCCGTGCGCTTGCGGACGACATGCTGGAGACCATGTATGACGCCCCAGGCATCGGCCTTGCGGCCAGCCAGATCGGCATCCTGAAGCGCCTCTTCGTTCTTGACGTCGCCAAGGAAGACGCCCCGAAGGAGCCGATGGTCTTCATCAACCCGAAAATTGTCTGGTCGAGCGAAGAGACATCCGTTTACCAGGAAGGCTGTCTGTCGATCCCGGAATATTTCGAGGATGTCGAGCGTCCGGCGGAAGTCACGGTCCAATTCCAGAACCGCGAGGGTGCCGAGTTGGAAATCAAGGCGGATGGTCTTCTGGCAACCTGCATTCAGCATGAGCTTGACCATCTCAACGGCAAGCTGTTCATTGATTACATCTCGAAGCTGAAACGCGATCGGGTGGTCAAGAAGTTCACCAAACAGGCGAAGCTGGCCGGACGGCTCTGAAACCAAGGGCAGCGTAAAAGGGGGCGGACGACATGGATCAGGCCTTGTTCCTGAAAATCTTCGCCGCCCTTTTTGCCATCATGAGCCCGATCGCCAATCTGCCGGTGTTTCTGTCGCTGACGGCGGACAAGGGCCCCGCGTTCGAACGCAAGGTCGCTTTCACGCTTCTGATCAGCTTGAGCGTCGGTGCCGTCATCATCGGCCTGACCGGCAATGTCATCCTAGAGGTTTTTGGCATCTCTCTGGATGCCTTCCGCCTCGCGGGCGGCTTTCTGATCCTGCTGATCGCGCTTGACCTCATCACGGGACAGAAGAACAAGTCGCATCACGGTCACGAGTCCGAAAAAGAGAATATGAACTCGCAGGATAATCCGGCGATCTATCCTCTCACGGTGCCGGTTCTGCTGGGGCCGGGCTCGATATCGACCATGATCATCTTCCGGGGGCAGGTGAGCGGATTTCCGCAGGAACTCGCCTATGTTGCCGGCGTTGCGGCCGCAATCGGCATCCTGCTTGCCACTTTCTTCGCCGCACCGTTCCTCTCCCGCTTCATCGGCGCGACCGCCAACAGCGTGATGAGCCGAATAATGGGCATGATCCTTGCGGCCATCGCCATGGAAATGATGACCGACAGTCTCAAGGTGCTGTTGCCGGGCCTCGCCTGACTGCGAGCAGAATTCAGGACGCCGCCGTTTTCCTGCAGACAGACCTCCACGCTTCTGCGCCATGGCGGTCCGGAGGGCCCGCCCCCATGCCCGGCAAGCCCGGCGAGTTGTCCGGTCCGAAACGGACGGGCGTTCGTCATGAACAGAAGCGACCCCTTGCAAGGCATGGCCCAAGAGGCAATAAGAGGCCAAATTCCTTGAACCCCTCAGGAGCCTCATGTCTCTTCGCGTTGTCTTCATGGGCACCCCCGAGTTTTCGGTGCCGACCCTGATGGAAATTGTCGGCCAGGGCCACGATGTGGTCGCCTGCTATTCCCAGCCGCCGCGTCCGGCGGGCCGGGGCATGGATCTGAAGAAGTCGCCGGTGCACGAAGCCGCCGAGTCCTTCGGCATTCCGGTCTTCACGCCAAAAAGCCTGAAAAGCGAAGAGGAGCAGGCCAGGTTCGCCGAACTGAACGCCGACGTGGCGGTGGTTGTCGCCTATGGCCTGCTACTGCCAAGGGCGGTTCTGGAAGCCCCTCAATATGGATGCCTGAACCTTCATGCATCCATGCTGCCGCGCTGGCGCGGAGCTGCCCCCATCAACCGGGCGATCATGGCAGGCGACAGCGAAACCGCGGTTCAGGTGATGCGCATGGAAGAGGGGCTCGACACCGGCCCCATCTGCATGTCGGAAACTGTCGCGATAGGCGAAAACACGACCGCAGGCGAATTGCATGACCGGCTTTCGGGTCTCGGCGGCGATCTGATGGTCCGCGCGCTGGCGGCGCTCTCCCGCGGCGCGCTTGGCGAACAGGCGCAGGCAGGGGACGGCGTAACCTACGCCGCCAAGCTCTCCAAGCAGGAAACCCGTATCGATTGGTCGAGGTCGGCTGCAGAGGTTCACAATCACATCCGCGGCTTGTCGCCCTTTCCGGGTGCCTGGTGCGAGATGACGCTTGGCGCGAAGCCGGAGCGGGTCAAAATTCTGCGCAGCGTGCTGGCGGAAGGCAATGGTTCTCCGGGCACAGTGCTTGAGAGCAAAGACGCTCCGGTTGTTGCCTGTGGAAGCGGCGCGGTCCGGCTGGAGCAGGTGCAGCGGGCGGGCAAGAAGCCGATGAGTGGCGCTGACTTTCTGCGTGGCGCATCGCTTTCTGACGGCACGGTTCTGGACTAGTCTGGATTGACAGGAGAGACTAATGTCCGAAACTGCTGCCGCCAACCTGACCATCCGCGACGTCACGCCCAATGACGAGGCCGCCATTCGCAGTCTTCTCATGGCAGCCTATCCCTCCGAATTGGAAGCAAGCCTTGTGCACGCCTTGCGCCATTGCGGAGCGCTGCTGCTTGAACAGGTCGCCGTGGACAAGGCGGGCGAGATCGCCGGGCATGTTGCCTATAGCCGTGTGACCCCGGCATCGACAGGTTCGGGCCAGACACTCCAGATTGCCTGTCTTGCTCCAGTGTCCGTCTGGCCGGAGAAGCAGAAAACCGGTATCGGCTCCGCCCTGATCCGCGCTTCCCTGGAAAAGTTGAAGGAAATGGGGGAGGACCTTGTGCTGGTGCTTGGCCCCCCGTCCTATTATCCGCGTTTCGGTTTCGATGCGGGACTTGCCAGAAAAGTGCAGGGCCCATATGCAGGCGATGCCTTCATGGCGCTGGCCCTGACGGATGCGGGCAGCCGGGAGCTGCCGATCGAGGTGGCCTTTGCAACACCGTTTGAAGGTTTCGAATAAACGACCGGCCGGATGGGACATGCCTCGATACAAGCTGACTGTGGAATATGACGGACGGCCGTTCTGTGGCTGGCAGCGCCAGGCCAACGGGCCGTCGGTGCAGGCCGTGATCGAACGGGCGGTGAAGGCGTTTTCCGGAGAAGACGTCACGATTGGCGGTGCCGGGCGTACCGATACTGGTGTTCATGCCACAGGTCAGGTCTGTCACGTGGACCTTTCCAGGTCCTGGCCGGCCAAGACTGTCATGGGCGCCATGAATTTCCATTGCCAGCCGGATCCGGTCGTTATCCTGGACGCGGAAGAAATGCATGAGGGCTTCGATGCCCGTTTCTCGGCGATCCGCCGCTCTTACCGGTACCGCATCCACAACCGCATTCCGCCGCTTACCCATCAGCGCGGTCTGGCCTGGCACGTGAAACCGGATCTGGACGCCGAGGCGATGCATGAGGCAGCGCAGGAATTCGTCGGCCACCACGACTTTACCACCTTCCGCCATTCCCGCTGTCAGGCCAAGAGCCCGGAAAAGACACTTGAAGAGTTCCGGGTTTACCGGGAGGGCGAATTCGTTATCGCAGAATGTTCCTCCCGCTCTTTCCTGCACAACCAGGTCCGCTCGATGGTCGGCTCTTTGCGGCTTGTCGGCGAGGGCAAATGGGCCCCGGGCGACATCACCAGGGCGCTTCAGGCACGCGACCGCAAGTCCTGCGGCCCGGTCGCCCCGGCGGATGGGCTCTATCTGACGCGCGTCGACTACCGCCCGGCGGAAACGGATATCGAACTGCTCAAGGACTGGCAGGCGCGTAATACCACCCGGCATTAGTTACGACCCATCTGATATGATCAACCGGAGGCCGTGTTTTCGAAGCGCCCGGACGGCGTC
>JBNLAU010000161.1:0-7236 GCA_050302295.1 Roseibium sp.
TCCTCCGGAACACCCCTTGCAATCAACCGGTCCGGATGGGTCTCCTGGACTTCACGGCGGTAATGCGCTTTCAGCTCCGCGTCGCTGGCCTCGGGACCGAGCCCAAGAACATGGTAAGGATTTCCGTCGTTGCGCACATGGCGGGCCATGACTTTGGAAAACTCGCGATCGTCCAGACCAAAGACCTCTGCCACTTTGGAAAGGTAACCTATTTCGCTCTCGTGAACGACGCCGTCGGCTTTGGCGATGTGAAAAAGCCCGTCCAGAATGTCGAGCAAGGTCGCGTGGTCGTAGGGAAACAGGTCGGCGAGTTTTTTGGCGTAGACCTCAAACCCGGCCACATCCTCCTGCGCCAGACTGAACAGTCTTGCGACGTTGCGTTCCTCTTTGGGGGGAACGTCGAACAACTCCCGGAACGCAAGAACCTCATCGGTTGTCACGACGCCATCGGCCTTCGCCATCTTTGCCGACAGCGCAATCATGGCAACAGTGAAGCCAACACTTCTTGTGCCTTCCGGCCGGGCAAGGACGAGCTGAACCAGCCTGTCCACAATCTGTGCCCCGCCGGTTCCGATTGAACTTACAATACTGCCGAGGCTGCTCCAGACGCTCACCAATCAGCTCCCGCTCGGATCATGAGCCAGCCAGGTTGCAGCCAGCCAGCCTTCATATGAATCAATTGCTTCTGTCACTCTTATCGGTCGCGACGGAGTTTGACTAGGGAGCTCTGCCGCCGCGTCGCTCGGAAATTGCTGAAGTGAGAGTGAAGCAATCACAAGCAGAATTGCTGCCCAACAAGCGAAATCAGCCAGTGATTCATGTTGGTTAAAGGAATTTGCCTTAGTCTCCCAAAACGCATGATATTGAAACGGTGCCGCACCGGATGTTGAAACTCCTGGTCAGAAATAACATTGTAATATTCCTAACTTCCATGTCAGTCGTACTGACATTGGCACTGGGGATATACGCGAGCAATCGTCTTCTGACCCATTGGCTTGTGAAGCGGGGCCTGGAACAGGCCTACCTGCACCAGGAACAGGCCATTCACAACATACTGATATCGCTTGCAGACGAAGCGAAAACTGTCCCATCGGAGATCCCCGGACTGCGGCTTACGAGGCAGCCGGACGCTGCTTCTCAGCACGGCTCCGATATACCGACTGCGCGCAGAACCTTTCTGCAGCTGAAGAATGAAGCGTCCGCCGTTCTCGATGCGGCTGTGGTCTACCCTGCGCCATCGACGAAGAATGATCATGGCGCGGAAAACCTCGACCAAATTGATTGGCACGCAACAAACCGATTGATATCCCCGGATACTTTGGCCAAGGCCCGGGACGCACTCAATAGCAGAAAAACCCTGACCGCCGTTCCGGACATGACCCTGCGGGGGGACTTTGGCGACAACGCACTTTTGGTCTACCGATTCAAGGACGCCGGTCCGGACACGCCTGGACTACTGATTCTTGTGACACAATCAGACCTTCTGGCCAGCCTCTTACCCCTCATCTGGTCGATCAGCGCCGCAATCGGAGCGCTGTGTTTCGCCTCTTTCGTTTTTGCCGGCATACTGTTGTGGATGCGCTTTCACGATCAGGTACGGACAAACCTGGACTTCCAGTATCTCGCGCACCACGACACGCTGACCGGCCTGCCCAACCGCGCTGTCTTCAATGCACGGCTGGCCGAAGCCCTTCGCCTGGCACAGGCAAAAGCCTCGAATATCGGCGTCATGCTGATTGACGTCGATAAATTCAAGGAAATCAATGACACACATGGCCACGGCATCGGCGACGTGTTCCTGCAGATTGTCGGAGAACGCCTGAAAGCCGTTTTCGGCGACCACCTCGTAGCCCGTCTGTCGGGCGATGAATTTGCCGTCATGCTGACCTCGACCTCCGACCCGGCCCGCATGACCCGGCTGGCGGCAGATATGATTGCCGCCACGAAGGCCCCCTGCACCATCGACAGCAGGGAGATAAAGATCTCGCTCTCGATCGGTATTGCCCGGGCAACCGACGGGTCCTGGCGCGCCTCCCGCCTGCTCCATTGTGCAGACCTTGCCCTTTACCGGGCCAAGCACAGCGGACGGTCCACTTTTTCCTGGTATACGCCCGGCCTCGATGCCGAAGCACAAAAACGCAAGGAAATAGAAGCGGGCCTCATCAAGGCACTCAAGTTCGACCAGTTCAAACTTCTTTATCAGCCGCAATATTCGCTGCGCGACGGCCAATTGAAAGGCTACGAAGCCCTGATCCGCTGGGATCATCCGGCCAAGGGCACGATTCGGCCGGACACTTTCATACCCATTGCCGAGGAAACCGGGCTGATCGAGGAAATCGGCACCTGGGTGCTCAATCATGCCTGCTGGGAAGCAGCCATGTGGGAGGACAAGAGCCGAAGGATCGCAGTCAACGTCTCGCCCGCGCAATTCATTGCCGGCGAAACGCAGAAACGAGTTGCCCACGCCCTTAACATTTCGGGTCTCGATCCGAAGCGCCTGGAGATTGAAATCACGGAAAGCCTGCTGATTTCGAATACCGACGCCGTGATCGAAACACTCAGGCAGATCCGCGACCTCGGCGTTTCGGTCGCCATGGACGATTTCGGCACCGGCTATTCGTCCCTGAGTTATCTGAACCTGTTTCCGTTTGACAAGATCAAGATCGACAAGGCCTTCATCCAGAACCTCGGCAAGGACGCGAGCACGGACGCCATCGTCACTTCGATTGTCGGCCTCGGCCGCTCACTAGACGTCGTCATTACCGCCGAAGGTGTTGAAACCGAGAACCAGGCCATTCTCCTGAGCGCTGCCGGTTGTGATCTGGTGCAGGGCTTTATGTTCGGCAAACCGGACGAAGTTGCCAAACACGAGGCCGTTTACCCGATATTTCCGCTCAACACGTCTGGCGGCCGCTGGTTCCCCCAGCAGAAAGACACAAGCCCTCCCCCCCAAATTAAGCTGTCGCCCAAATTGGCTCAGAGCGCAAAGCCAATGGCCGCGTCCTCATCGGAAGAAGAACCCGACAGTGAGCAGGAAGCTGCGCCAAAGCAGATAAAGTCATCCGCCTGATCTCAGCGCGCAGCACTTAGTGCCGCGTCCGCCATCGTTGACCGCTTTTCCCTCTCCGCCTTGCGCTCCGAATACCTGTCGACGAGATAATCCGAACGCCCACGGATCAGGAGCGTGAATTTCATCAGTTCCTCGACGACATCAACGACACGATCATAGAGCGGCGAGGGTTGCATCCGGCCATCATCGTCAAACTCAAGATAAGCTTTCGGCACCGACGATTGATTGGGGATCGTGACCATGCGCATCCAACGGCCAAGAACACGCATCTGGTTGACCGCATTGAAGGACTGCGACCCGCCGGAAACCTGCATCAGCGCCAGCACCTTGCCCTGCGTCGGCCGGATGGCGCCAACGCTGAGGGGGATCCAGTCGATCTGGGATTTCATCACACCGGTCATGGCGCCGTGTCGCTCGGGCGAACACCAGACCTGCGCTTCTGACCAGGCACAGAGTTCTCTGAGTTCGGCGACCTTTGGGTGGTCCGCCTCCGCATCATCCGGCAAAGGCAGGCCGGACGGATCGAAGACGTGGGTTTCCGCACCGAATGCCTTCAGGAGGCGCTCGGCTTCAAGCACAAGAAGCCTGCTGTAGGACCTGTCCCTCAACGAGCCATAGAGCAACAGCACACGCGGGGGACGCGCGGCATCGTCCGGTGCAAAGAGCCGATCTCTGTTGACCGGTCTAATGTCTTCTTCAGAGATATTCCCGAGCCCGTTTTCCGCGATTTCACGTTCAAGCATCCGGCTCTCCGGAAGTGACCACTTCGCCGTCTTCCTTGGTGAAGGAGCCAATGTCGGACGGCAGCAAGTCCAGGACTGCTTCGGACGGACGGCACAGGCGAACGCCCTTTTCCGTAACGACGATCGGACGGTTGATCAGGATGGGATGTTCCATCATGAAATCGATCAACTGATCATCGGTCCATTTGTCGTCACCAAGGCCAAGGTCGTCATAGGGTGTCCCCTTCTGCCGCAGAACATCGCGAACCGGAATTCCCATACGCCTGATGAGATCGACAAGCTCCTCCCGGCTCGGCGGTGTTTTCAGATATTCGATGATGTGCGGTTCTGCGCCGGACTTGCGGATCATTTCCAGCGTATTTCTGGACGTACCGCATTTCGGATTATGATAGATCGTGATCGTCATTCTGGAACTGGTCCTGTCAAGAGCCCTGGGGCCTGGTAAAGTCGTCAGCAGTAAAACAGCAGACCGCCGGATCGTTGCCGCAACAGTCTTCCATCAGGAACATCAAGAGCGTTCGCATCCGCGCATAATCGACCGAATAATGAATATGCCGCCCGTCCCTGCGGGTGGTGAGCAATCCCGCGCGCTCCAGCGACGTCAAATGAAACGACATTCGGGTCGGCTGCACGTCCAGCTTTTCAGCGACGGCACCGGAAGGCAGTCCATCCGGTCCCTTCTTCATCAGTAGTCGAAACGCAGCCAGCCGGTCCTCCTGCGCGAGCGCTCCGAGAGCGGATATGGCTTCTTGATCTTCCATAATTCGACATTACAAGAAACTTTGGATGGTTCAACGCAAAAATACTGCTACGCGGCACTTTGCAGAAAGCATCACATAGCGGCGGCTGCGCGGGCAGCCTGATCGTAATTTCCGGACACAAGCCGCAGGGTCGCGGCCAGACGGGAGAGTTCACTTTCATCTAGGCCCAGTGCCTTCATCGGCTCCACAAGCAGAGCTTCCCTCAGGCGCCGGTATTCCAGACAGGCATTTTCACCCTCGGTGGTGATCTCGGCTGTCTTTTCCTTGCCGCGGCGGCCGGAAGAAATCAGGCCGGCTTTTTCCAGCTTCTTCAACGCATAGGTTACCGTGTGGGTGTCTTCGATATTCAGAACCAGGCAGATATCGGAAAGCGTCTTGGCCCGGCCCCGGTGGTTGACGGAATGCAATACCAGCACATCCAGGGGGCCCAGTCCCTCCGATCCGCTGGCCGACATGCACCGCACCATCCAGCGGTGATAGGCGTTCACCATCATCGTGACAGCAAACTCGATTTCGGAGAGCGCCGGCATTGCACCTGACGCGAGGTGGGCTGCCGAAACGACCGGGCCGATCTGAGCATTACTTCTTGAAGCTGTCTTGCCGTCACGCTTTTCCGCCAACCTATCAATCCTCCCACACAGCAATTCACTCAATTGCTCAGCATCGTCTGTGGCAACCAAAGAGCCAAGCCCGGAAAGGCCACAATCAGGATCACAGCCAGGATCATCAACAGGAAGAATGGTAATGCCATGCGCGCAACGGAGAAAATGTTGCGCCCGGTCATGCCCTGAAGCACGAACAGGTTGAAACCGACCGGCGGCGTAATCTGGCTCATTTCAACGACCAGAACCAGGTAGATGCCAAACCAGATGAGATTCATTCCGGCCTGTTCAACCATCGGCAGGACCACGGAGGTGGTTAGCACCACAACGGATATGCCGTCCAGGAAACAGCCGAGCACCACAAAAAACAGCGTCAGTGCGATCAGCAATGCGTAAGGTGACAGGTTCATGGAACCAATCCAGGCTGCCAGTTCACGCGGGATGCCGGTAAAGGCCATGGTGGTGGTCAAAAAAGCCGCGCCAGCAAGGATGAAGGCAATCATGCAGGAGGTGCGGGTAGCTCCCATCAGCGCATCCACAAAGCTTTTTCGGCTCAAGGTTCCCGACGCCCATGAAAGTAGCAGCGACATGGAAACTCCGATAGCCGCGGCTTCGGTCGGCGAGGCGAGACCGGCATAGATGGAGCCGATCACGCCGACAATCAGCCCGATGACCGGAAACAGGCGCCTTGTGGCAGACAGCCGTTCAACAAAGGAAACCGCCTCCTCTTTCGCGGGCATCTTTTCCCGGTTCATCAGCGCCCACAACAAAACGTAGCCCATGAACAGCACGCAGAGCATCGCACCCGGCAGGACGCCGGCCATGAACAGGCGCGCGATCGACTGCTCCGTCGCCGCTCCGTAGACAATCAGGATAATCGACGGCGGAATGAGAAGACCGAGTGTTCCCGACCCTGCCAGAGTGCCGATGGCCATACGTTCGTCATAGCCACGCTGCTTCAATTCGGGCAGCGACATGCGCCCGATCGTGGCGGTGGTTGCCGCTGAAGAGCCCGAGACCGCGGCAAAAATTCCACAACCGAGAATGTTTACATGCAAAAGGCGCCCGGGCAGATTGCGCATCCAGGGAGACAGGCCGGCGAACATGTCTTCCGACAAGCGGGACCGGAACAGAATCTCCCCCATCCAGATAAACATCGGCAGCGCCGTCAGATCCCAGGAATTGGCGGAGCCCCAGACGGTTGTGGCCATGACAGATCCAGCAGGCACGGAGACCAGCGCCACCATGGCTGCCAGCGCTACGGCAAACAGCGCGACGGCCACCCAGATGCCGGTTGCAAGCGCCGCCAGCATGCCAAGGCCCAGGAAAGCGGCAATCCAGGAAAGGTCCATCATTCTCTTCCCTCGATTGGATCGTCTTTGACGACGGCTTCAAAACTTGGCGTCCGACCGCTCAGAGCCATGATCAAGTCATCCAGAAGGGACACCGAGAATACCAGCAGCCCGAATGTCATCACGACCTGCGGATAGACGAGCGGAACGGGAACGATACCGACCGAACTCTCATTGAACTGAAAGCTGTCATAAGCGAGTAGCCCCGCATGCCAGGTAAAATAACCGGCAAGCGCGGTAGCCACTGACAGTGCCCAGACATTAAGAAAGCGGGCGAACAAGGGTGTGACGGCCTGCAGCAGGATCGACACCCGGATGTGATCCGCGTTACGCATTGTTCCGGCGAGCGCCAGGAAGGACGCTCCCACCAGCAGGAAACCGGCGAACTCGGCAAGAGATGGCACCTGCAGGCCAATCGGTTCCAAGCCAACGACTGTTCTGGACCAGTCGAAAATACGACCGAGCACCTGGAGCACCACCAGTGATGCAATGACCACGAGACAACAGGCAGCCAGCGCCGTCGACGCCTGATAAAGCGCGTTTAATGCCTTGCGCATCTACTTCCCTCAATCAGAAGTGCTTCTGAAGACACAAGCGCCGGGCACGGGGCCCGGCGCTTACCTGCTGTTATTGGTTCTTGTAGGCTTGAAGAACAGCGGCACCATCTTCACCAGCCTGTTCCTGCCATTCGGCAGCCATGGTTTCGCC
>JBNLAU010000162.1:0-6123 GCA_050302295.1 Roseibium sp.
GATTGCACCGCGGCGTCGAGCTGACTGACGAGGGGCAACAACTCTATGAAGGTGTGACGCGGGCCTTTCAGGACATCGCGAATACCTCGCGGCGGGTGTCGCGCCGTGGACGCCGGGATATTCTCGCCATTCAATCCTACACGACGTTTTCCCAACGCTGGCTTATTCCCCGGCTCACACATTTTCACGACATTTATCCAAAGATCGAGGTGCGCCTTAGCTCATCGATCGCGCCAGCGGATTTCGAGACGCAGAACCTTGATGCCGCAATTCGCGCGGGAAAGGGAAACTGGCCGGATCTTCATGCCGAAAAGCTGCTCGACATCGAGTTGATACCAATCTGTTCTCCTGAATACTATCGACAGCACAAACTGGAGACTGTGGACGATCTCGCCAATGCGCGGCTGCTGCATTCAATGGCACGACCGACCGATTGGGCAGCCTGGATCAAACGGGTAGGCGCTAACGTCAATCCGGAACCCGGGTTGAGGTTTGAAAGTTCTGCTCTCGCATATGA
Source organism: Roseibium sp. (assembly GCA_050302295.1). Lineage (GTDB taxonomy): Bacteria > Pseudomonadota > Alphaproteobacteria > Rhizobiales > Stappiaceae > Roseibium. Next base: position 518 of record JBNLAU010000162.1, read on the forward strand.
ATCCGCTTCGCTCGACGGCGGCGTCGCCCTTGCGGTGAAGTTGTTTGTCAAAAGGCAGCTGCAAAAAGGAAACCTGGTAGCGCCGTTTTCCGAGACTTGTTACAGCGGCGAGGGATACTTTCTTACCTGGCCCAAGAAGACCGCGCCGTCCCGAACTCTCATGCTGTTTCTGGATTGGATCAGGGAAGGGCTGCGAGAGGAAGAAAGGTTCACGTCTGCCTCGCCGGAAAAAGCTTCGTAATCAGTGAGACGTTATGGACAAGGTCTCAACAACGGTCGTTCCCTGGATTGATAAAATGGCCACCAAGCTGTCGTTCCCGGACTGGGAGCCGGACATACGAACTCTCAGATGTTTCGTCACCGTGGCCGAGGAAAAAAGCATCACGAAAGCTGCGGCGCGGCTGAACATTGCGCAGCCAGCATTGAGCCGGAAAATCTCCAATCTGGAGGGCGATCTCGATCTTGCTCTGTTTGAACGGTCCGTACGCGGGGTCGCACTTACGCCGGAGGGCAAGATCCTGCTTGACCGGGCTTACGGCATCTTTGGTCAACTGGCCCAGACCTATCACGATGTAACGGCACGTTCCGATAGTCCGAAGGGGACCGTCGTTGTGGGAATGCCGCCAACGCCTGGTGAATTTATCGCTCCGCCTCTCTTGAGGCTCGTCAAGGAAAGTTTCCCTGAGATCAAATTGCAGTTCCGCGAAGGTTTCAGCCGGGAACTGGAAAACTGGCTGCTGGCTGGACAAATCGGCCTTGCCGTAATGCACAATCCGCCGGAACGCGCGGACATTTCAAGTCGAGAATTGCTCGTCGAAATGCTGCACCTGATCGGCAAGACGGGATCTCTCGGGAAGAATTCCTACACGCTGGCCGAAGCGGCCGCCCTTCCTCTCGTCATGCCGGCTCGTTCGAATTACCTCCGACTGCTTGCCGACCAGCATGCTGAAAGGATCGGATGCAAATTGAACGTCGTCCAGCGTGTCGACGGTATCGGACATCTCAAGGCGCTGGTGCGGGAGGGGCACGGGTTCACGATTTTGACCTTCGGCGGAGTCCTGTCTGAATACCATCAAGGCTCTCTGACCGCCGCGCCGATCGTTGAACCGGAAATCCGGTGGCAGCTTTGTACTGCTACCAAAACCGATCAGCGAAGCAAGATGGCCGTTCAGGTCGTGGAACAGGCAATCTCCGACATTGTGGGAGATCTCGTGGCGAAGAGGATCTGGCGATAGTCATGCCGGGTCAGCATGTAGGTCATATGAAATCAGTATTTTCGGTATGGGGACTTCTCTGTCAGCAATGGTGACACGTGCCAGCTGCAGGTAGCTGCGCGTTGGGAGGAGGACCTGAAATGAAATGCATGCTTTCAATGGCGGTTGTTGCTGGCGTACTGGCGACATCGGCATCCGCCGAAACTTTCAAATGGATTACCTATAAACCGCAAGGTGCGGGCGATGCACAGGCGATTACGACGCAGTGGTTTGCCGACCAGTTCGCCGAGCGCACAGGCGGCAAGCATCAAATCGAGATATTTTGGGGTGGTTCGGTCGCCAAGGTCCGCGAAATTCCGGAATCGCTGGCGGCCGGTGTCGGGGATTTCGGGGATATTGTCACCCCCTACTTTCCGGACCAAATGCCCTTGAACAATGCCGTTGGCTTCTTCATTCCCCAGCCGCTCGACACGGCGGGCGTGGGGCATGCGATGGAAGAATGGCACGCGACCTATCCTCAATTCGACGAGGAGCTGAGTGCGCAGAACCTCCACGCGGTGGGTTATCGCCCGCTCGAGGAATACGGCTTGCTTTGCGTGAAGCCCGTCAAGTCGTTGGCAGACATGAAGGGACTGCGAATTCGCTCCTACGGTTTTGCCTACCCTGCGCTGATTGAAGCCATGGGAGCAACACCGGTGTCGATCAGCACGTCTGATGCCTATGAAGCGCTGCAACGTTCGGTGATTGACTGTACTCCGATCGGCCCTGCGCTGGCACGTGCTTGGAAATACGATGAAGTGGCCAAGTATTTCATAAAGGTGCCCTTCGGCGCCTCTTTTGGCCATCTCTTGGCGATGAACCTCGATTCCTATCGCGCAATGGATGAGGAAACGCGCGAAGCAATCGATCAGCTCGGTCGAGATTATCTCGATGAATACAGCAGGCAGCTGCAAGAAGATGCGGATCGTGTTCTCGACCTGTGGCAGAGCGAACTGGGCGTTGAGGTCGTCGATTTCCCGGCCGATGAACTGCGGGCGCTGGTGTCCGACCCTGGTGTGCAGGCCGTTCGTGAGGAATGGATCAGCAAGGGCAAGGCGACTGGCCTCCCGGTTGATGCGATCGTCGGCAAATTGACGTTCTGAGACGTCAAGGGCCGAAGCGTGACATAGCGCTCGGCCCAAGAACCCGGAGGCTCTCATGAACTTCTTGATGCGTTTTCGCGCGGCTTTCGGTCGCTTGTTAACAGCATGCGGCCTGATCGCCGGGATCGTACTGATGGCAGTGATGATCCTCGTCGTGGCAAATGTGTTGCTGCGTTATCTGTTCAATGCTCCGATCAACGGCACACTGGAACTTACTGAAGGCGCTCTTCCCCTTATCGTCTTCCTGTCGTTGGCGATGACGCAATACGAGGGAGGACATATTAAAGTTGTGCTTCTCACTCGTGCTTTCCCGAACAGTGTGCAGCGCGTCGCCCTTGTTTTGGCGATGTTTGCTGGCGCCGTATTCTTTGCATGGACGACATGGGCCGGTTTTGCGGCAGCGGTAAAGTCGCTCGCCATCGGAGAAATCCAGCGGGGCTCAATTCGCTATCCCATCTGGCCGATCAAGTTCGCCGTTGCCGCGGGAATGGGCCTGCTGAGCATGCAATTTGTCGTAGATGCCCTGGTGGCGGCGCTTGGCGGTGCCTTGCCGGACACCGACCCGGAGACGGTAGAATGAGCAATCTCGTTATTGGCCTGTTAGGGACGGCGGGGCTTTTTACCGGGATTCTGCTGGGGCTGAATGTCATGGTGGTCCTCGGTCTGGTCGGAGCAGCCGGACTGGCATCTCTCGTCGGCTTCAAGGCCGCGACCGCGATGCTTTCCACCGTCTTCTTCGACACCACGCATTCGTTCCACTTCTCGGTGATTCCGCTGTTTTTGTTGATGGGCTTTTTTGCCATGCGCGCAGGCCTCGGAGACGATCTTTTCGAGGCAGCCAACAAGTGGATCGGCAATCTGCGCGGGGGGCTGGCGATCTCCACGACATTGGGGGCCGCGGCCTTTGGCGCGGCTTCGGGTTCTTCAGTCGGCACCGCCACGGTCTTTACCAAACTGGCCCTGCCGCAAATGTTGAGCCGCGGTTACGATAAAAGCCTGGCGTCGGCGTCCATCGCCATCGCTGGAACACTGGCGGTTATGATCCCGCCTTCCGCGCTGGTGGTTGTTTATGGCGTTTTGACCGATAGCTCCATCGGCGCGCTTTTGGTCGCGGGGTTTATTCCCGGAATCATATTTGCGCTTCTGCTTTGCATGGCGATCTGGATTCGGGTCACGATAACTCCCGGCCTGGCACCGATGGAGAAGCAGAGCCATTCCCTTCGGGAAAAGCTCTGGTCGCTGCGAATGGCCGGTCCACTCCTGATCATTATCCTTTGCATTGTTTCCGGGCTTTATCTTGGGGTGTTCACGCCAACGGAGGCGGGAGCGATCGGCGCGGCACTGACTTTCATCCTTGCTTTGATCCGGCACCGGGGGGTGCGCGGGATGGATCTATACGAGACCTTGCTGGAAACGATGCGCACGACCGCGATGATTTTCGCGATCCTGATGTGCGCGCTGGTTTTCTCCAAGTTTCTTGCGCTATCCGGCATCACCAACACGGTCGGCACCTTCCTTACCGGATTGGATGTAAATCGTTGGGTTATCGTTGCCCTGGTCGCGCTCATCTACCTCGCTCTCGGCATGCTGATGGACGCGCCCGCGCTCCTTGCGATTACCTTGCCCATTACCCATCCAGTGATGATGAAGCTGGGGTTCGATCCGGTTTGGTTCGGCGTTTTCGTCGTGCTGCTCGTGGAGATTGGAGCTGTCACACCACCTGTCGGTATCAACTGCTTTGTCGTTCAGTCGGCGTCAGCTGGCCGTGTGCAGCTAGAGGATGTCTTCCGGGGACTGTTGCCTTTCGTGCTGGCGGGTTTCGTGATGCTGGTGCTGCTATGCCTCTTTCCTGACATAGCGCTCTTTTTACCTGAGCGAATGAAATGACGGCCGCCGGTCTGAAGGCCCTTTGGGCTGACCCTGGCATTCCGGTCACGCTTCGAAGCACGAAGACATCTCCCTTTGGCCGGAAGGTTCGCATGGCTCTCAAGGGGCTGGAACTGGAGGGCCGGGTCAGTGTCGAGCCCGCAAATCCGCTCGATCCGCATGACACGCTGCACACGCAAAACCCGCTGGGGAAGATGCCTTGCCTCCTGATTGGAGAAGAGGCCTTCTTCGACAGCCACGTCATTCTTGAACTGCTCGACAGGATTTCTGGCGGCAAGCTCGTCCCGGAAGACGATCTGGCGCGGTTCAGGGCTTTGACCAGGGCGAAGCTGGCTGACGGCGTGCTCGACGCGGCTCTGATGGTCACCTACGAAGGCCGGTTCCGCGAACCTGAACAGGCCTCGGAGGTCTGGCTCGCCAGGCAGCGTGGCAAGATCCGTTCCGGGTTATCGGTTTTGCAGAAGGATCTGCCGGATCCCCTGAGACTGGATCTCGTCACGATCACCCTTGCAAGCTGCCTTGGCTATCTGGACTGGCGTGGGGCCATCCCCTGGCGGGATGAGTTTCCTGCTCTCGCCGCGTGGCTCGCCAGCTTCGCCGCATCTCAACCCGTTTGGCAAGCAACCGAAAGCAACTGACATGACAACATGGCCGGACCAGCGCCTGAATGCGCCTGACCCCTCGTCTTATTCACCGGCGCAACAAGAGATTCACGAAGCTATTGCAAGCGGGCCGCGGGGCGGCGTGCGGGGGCCGTTGGCGATCTGGCTGCACAGGCCGGAGCTGGCCAGGCACGCTCAGGAGCTTGGCCGGTATAGCCGCTATGGAACGCTTCTTGATCCCCGCTTGTCGGAACTTGCCATTCTCGTCACAGGACGGGTGTTTGGATCCGAATACGAATGGCAGATCCACAAGGGCTTCGCGCTGAAGGCGGGGCTTTCCGCCGATGTGATCGAAGCGGTCCGGTTGAACAAGACGCCGGATTTCAGCGACCCGGCTGAGGCGGTCGTGCATGACTTCGCGAGGGCCGCCCATGAGACACACAATGTCGGCGATGCGCTTTATGCGCGGGCCGTCGAGGTTCTGGGGGAGGCCGCCGTCGTCGATCTCGTCGGGCTGCTTGGTTATTACACCCTGATTTCCCTCACGATTAACATCTTCAAGGTTCCGCCGCTTGGTGAGGACCCCAAGCCAGAGCTTTCCAATGACTGATCAAAAATCCAGCTGGGTGCCGAACCCGCGCCCAACGGTCACCCAGCTGCCGCGTGGCGCGACTGATTGCCATTGCCATGTATTTGGTCCTGTGGTGAAGTTTCCTTACGCTACAGACGCAAAATTCAAGCCGGCCGAGGCTCCCAAGGAG
>JBNLAU010000163.1:0-10265 GCA_050302295.1 Roseibium sp.
GCACGTTACGTGCTCCAGGGGAGGTCTGTTGAATCTACGCGGCGATCTGCCCCGGCTTGTGGTCACATCCGCCGACGATCTCAAGGGACGGGGCCGGCCGTGGGGAGTTGGCTGCACCGGTCGCTAGGATCGGGTGCAGCGCCGGCGTCCGGGTCAAAAGAGATGTCGGGTCGGTATAGAAAGGCTGCGCAAGGGCCCGTCGAACGTCGCTCCGGCTCAGGCCGATGTCGTCAAGCTGCTCATCGGACCAGTGTTTCAACTCGGCAAATTGGCGGCGGTTGCTGAACACACGCCATGCACGGGCAACCATCTGCCCGAAGAGAGCGAAGAAGGGGTGGTTTGCGATATGCGTCATGGCAATAGTCTCCTGTGAGCGGCCGGAGGGATTTCCGGCAGCTTGTTCCGAGCCAAAGCTGGCTTTCCGTGTCTTTGGAACACCCTCTAGATGGGCTATTCGTTGATATTAATCCAACGAATGTTTGTGATCTGATTCATCAGATATTGTGATGTTGGGGCTTCAGTCCCGGTTTTATGTTGGAAACCGCCGCACTCAGGAAATCATTTCCTGTTCAAATGAATTCCATGGTAAGTATGAGAATTCCTGATAGATGAGGCCTCCATGCTCGACCTGGATCAGCTCCGTACTTTTGTGGCCATTGCCGAAGGCGGCAGCTTCACCCGTGCGGCGGAAAATGTGCACAAAACCCAGTCTGCGGTGTCAATGCAGATGCGCCGTCTGGAAGAGCGCATCGGCAAACCGCTGTTCGTTCGTGTCGGCCGTCAGTCCAGGTTGACCGAGCATGGCGAACGGCTTTTGCATTACGCGCGCCGACTGGTGCAACTGAATGACGAGACCCTGGCGGCTTTTGACGACACAGAACTTGCCGGCCTTGTTCGGTTGGGCACTCCGGACGACTACGCCGACCGGTTTCTGCCGGAAATTCTGGCGCGGTTTTCAAGATCCAATCCCAAGGCGGAAGTCAGCGTGGTCTGCGCGCCAACGCCGAATCTCGCCGACATGATCGGAGAGGGCGAACTGGACGTCGCCATCATTACGCACGTCCAGAAGAAGGGCCGCAAGCATGTGGAGCTTGTGCGCAGGGAGCCGCTCTTGTGGGTCGTTTCCGCCCGCCATGCGGTGGAAAATGAATCCCCCCTGCCGCTGGCGCTCGGACGGGCCACTTGCGACTGGCGCAAGGCCGCCATGGACGCCCTGGGCGATCAGATGCGTGAACACCGCCTTCTTTATTCAAGCTGGAACTCGACCGCTGTGGGTGCCGCCGTCATTGCCGGACTGGCCATATCGGTCCTGCCGGAATCGGCGCTGCGCTCCGGCATGCGGGTGCTGACCGAAGCCGACGGATTTCCCAAACTGCCAGATTGTGAAATCGGCATCATGCGATCGTGGCACAACAGTTCCAGGGTCACGGATGCGCTGGTGGAGCACATCGTGTCCTCACTGGACAATCTGTCCGTGCCGCAGGCAGCGCAATAACAGCCTTAAGATCGAGATTATTCTGCGTATTCAGTTGGTTAGGTGGAGTTTTGGTTTGATCTGAGAGCAAGTTTCGGATTGAAATGTAAATGTTTGTTATGTATCATTCTTAAATCAATTCGAGTCTCATATCGCCCGGCATGGACGTGGCTCATTTACGGGGTCCCATGAATCACGCATTAGACATCGATCAACTGCGAACGTTCTTGGCGATTGCAGAACTCGGCAGTTTCACAAAGGCGGGCGAAGCCGTCCACAAAACCCAATCCGCTGTTTCCATGCAGATGCGGCGACTGGAGGAGCGGGTCGGCCAGCCGATTTTCATCAAGGACGGCCGCCAGTCGAGGCTGACTGAGGATGGCTTGCGCCTGGTTGAGTTTGCCCGGCGTATGATCCTTTTGAACGATGAAACCCTGTCTGCCTTCAACGGCCAGAAGGAAGTCGGCCATGTGAAACTTGGCGTGCCCGATGACTATGCCGACCGCCTGTTGCCGCAGGTTCTGGCTGCTTTTAACAGGCTCAATCCCTCAATCGAAGTGCAGGTGGAATGCTCGAGCAGCTCCAAGCTGACCGAGGCAATCCGCGAGGGCGCGCTGGATGTTGCGATCACCACCTCCAGCGACACCATGGATGTCCGCGGCGAGATCATCCGCCGGGAACAGCTTTTCTGGGTCACATCCACCCAGCATTCGGCTCATACGGAAGACGTGGTGCGTCTTGCGCTCGGGCCGGCAAGCTGCTGCTGGCGGCGCCTCTCCATGGATGCGCTCGACCGCGCCGGGCGGCAATACCGCGTCTGCTATACCAGCTCCAGCGCGTCCGCTCTCATCGGCGCGGTCCAGTCCGGGCTTGCGGTGACGGTTTTTCCCGAAAGCGCGATCCGGGATGGCATGCGCATCCTGGAAGCGAAAGACGGCTTCCCGTCTCTGCCCTATTGCGACATCGCGCTGCTGCGCTCAGACACTGCCCGCGAATCCATGCATGACAAATTGTGCAGTCATCTGGTTGCCGCCATCGGCAACGTTGGCCACGGTGCTGGGCAGATGGCCGCGGAATAAGCCCGCCACATTGCTGCTACGGCAATGATGCGATCAGCGTGCGCGCAGCATCATCAGGTTGCCGCCCAGGACGCACACCAGCCCGCCCGCCGCCATCGGCGTCCACTGATAGCCTTCGAAGATCGTCGACAGGGTGAGCGCGACCACCGGAAACAGCACAGTGGCGTAACCTGCGCGGGCGGAACCGATACGGCCGAGCAGCGTCAGGTAGGAGGCAAAGGCGATCACCGATGCGACAAGGGCAAGATAAACAAGGCCACTGAAATAGGTCACGGACCATTCGACGGCAAAACTCTGTCCGCGCAGGGCGGCGAAGATCCCCAGAAACACCATTCCGTAGACCATGCCCCAGGCGGTAGCGGGCGTTACAGCGATACCGCGCCGCTGGGTGTCGGCCGACAGCATGTTGCCGAGGCAAAAGGACAGCGTGCCGCCGATACACATGGCGAGCCCGAAAATGGCTCCGTCATCGAAATCGGCGCCTGCCAGTTTCGGCCAGAACATCAGGCCGATCCCGGTAAAGCCCGTAACTCCTGCGGCCAGCGCCATCAGGTTCGGTCTCTGGCCGAACAGGATCAGGCCCAGAAACAGGTTGAATATGGAGGCGGTGGAAAAGATCACCGCAAGCAGGCCCGAGGGAAGATGGGCCGCGCCATAATAGAACAGGGTGAAGTTGGTCGAAAAGATCAGCGCGCCCAGTCCGGCAAAGCGAACGTGGTCTTTCAACGGAAAGCGGAGAGCGTATCCGCGGTATCTCGCCCACACCATCATAATGGAAGCCGCCAGCACGAAGCGCCAGAAAACGGAAACTTCCGGTGCGACCGTCGCGACCTGTCCTTTCATGGCGATCCAACTGAAGCCCCAGGCAAACACCGTGGCGGCGTAGAGCCCGTAGTCGGCTGCCGTGAAGCCGTTCGAGGTAGTGCGCAGGGAGGGGGAGGCGACGCTCATGAGAATTCAGCCTTTCAGGAGAGAGGCTATAATGTGCAGGGCTGAATACTTTTAAACAAACGATTGTTTTTGATGTTTGCATCAATATTGAAGATGAGTTGCTGGCGTCTCATCCCCGCGCAAACCGGCGATTGTTCCGCGAGGCTTCGCGGGCAGGATGGTGAAATGCACGACAAGCTTCAGGGGCTGCCGTCGCCCGGGCTGAGGCCCGGGCGTCAACAGACCCTGAGTTGTCGCGGCAACTGAAGCGGCTGGAGCCTAGAGCACCAGATTGTGACGGCCGACGTTCTTGATGTCGGTTTCGCCGCAAAGGCCCATGGTGACGTCCAGTTCTTTCTGCATGATCTCCAGAACACTGGTAACGCCCGCCTTGCCCATGGCGCCGAGACCATAAACGAAGGCGCGGCCGATATAGGTGCTGTGGGCACCCATTGCGACGGCCTTGAAGATATCCTGTCCGGACCGGATGCCGCTGTCGAAATGCACTTCAATCTTGTCTCCGACCGCATCGACGATGTCGCCGAGGACATCGTAGGAGGCCAGGGCGCCGTCGAGCTGACGGCCGCCGTGGTTCGACACGATAATGGCGTCCGCACCGATATCCGCAGCGATCTTGGCATCTTCCACGTCATTGATGCCTTTCAGGATCAGTTTGCGGTCCCAGTGTTTCTTCACCCACTCGACGGAAGACCAGTCGAGTGTCGGGTCGAACTGGCTTGCCGTCCATTCCGACAGGGAAGACATGTCATTCACGCCCGAAACGTGGCCATGAATGTTGCCGAACTCGTGGCGTTTGGTCAGCATCATGTTCCAGCACCAGCGCGGCTTCAGCAGAAGGTCCAGGATAACATGAGGCTTGGGTTTCGGCGGTGTGCTGAGGCCGTTCTTGATGTCCTGATGGCGCTGTCCGAGCACCTGCAGGTCAAGCGTCAGCACCAGTGCCGAGCAACCCGCCGAATGCGCGCGCTGCATCAGGCTTTCCGAAAAGCCCCTGTCGCGCATGACATAGAGCTGGAACCAGAACGGATTCCTCGTGTTTTCCGCGACATCCTCAATGGAACACACGCTCATGGTCGACAGGGTGAAGGGGACGCCGAATTCCTCTGCCGCCTGGGCGGCAAGGATTTCGCCGTCGGCGTGCTGCATGCCCGTAATTCCGACGGGCGCAAGCGCTACCGGCATGGCAACCTCCTGGCCAACCATGGTCGTGCTCAGGGACCGGTTGTCGATATTACGTGCAACCCGCTGGCGCAGCCTCTGGCGCTGGAGTGCCGTCTCGTTTTCCCGGTAGGTACTCTGTGTCCAGGAGCCCGCGTCGGCATAGTCATAGAACATCTTCGGCACCCGGCGTTTCGCCAGAGCCTGCATGTCGGCAACATCGGTTACAACAGTCATCGAACTTTCCTCCGGGAAAATCAGGAACGGGTTGAACGTTTGAGGGGATTGTGTCTGCGAAGGCCGGCCAGTTGTTCACGCTGGTCCAGTTCCTGCGCACTCGCAAGGGTGCCACGCACATAGTCGATATGCTGTTCGGCGGCCTGGCGGGCGCCCGTAGGATCGCCTGCCGCAATGGCGTCCGCTATCGCCCGGTGCTGCTGCAGAAGCTCAACACGGGCATTCGGGTAGTTGTACAAGTGGCCGCGATTGTAAAAGACGCCATTCGCCAGCAGCCGGTAGCAGGAGCGCAGCGTGTGCAGCATCACCACATTGTGGGCCGCTTCGCCGACCGCATGGTGGAACTCGACATCAAGCTGGCACTCTTTGGGCAGGTCCTTCTCGTCATAGGCCGTTTGCATCTGCTGAATGATGTCCTGCAGCCGACCGACGTCGGAAGGAGCCGCGCGCATGGCGGCCTGCGCCGAGGCCTGGCCCTCGATGCCGCGCCGGAACTCGAAATAATCGCTGATGGCGGAAGGGTGCCGCGCAATCAGCTGCACGATGGCTTCCGAGAATATCGGGCCGATCAGGTCGCAGACGAATGTGCCGCCGCCCCGCCGGGACTCGATCAAATTGCGTTCTTCCAGGGTCTTGAGCGCATCACGCAGGATCGGCCGCGACACCTTCAACTGTTCCGCCAGGTCGCGCTCCGAAGGCAGGCGATCGCCGGATTGCAGCATGCCCTTCAGGATCAGATCTTCAATCTGCTCCACAGCGGCATCGGCTGTTTTCTGATGGCTGACAGGCTGAAACATCGGAAACGGGTCCTTCATTGCGGTGCAATATATCTCCAAATTTCAAATTGGTCAATTTTTTTATCCAATTTAATGTTGCCGATTTACCGCGTCCCGTCTCCAATCGGCATTCGGGGCAAAAAAGGCTGTTGGTCTGCCGGTTTCGTTGGGGGCAAGGTGGAGAGTGAAAGCACCGGCAGTCGAGGGCAGAAATCTTGGTTCAGGGGTCAGATAACGGGTCGTCCCTTCCCGCATTCCGGACATCGCCACTGCGCGAACGGGTTTTGGGCGAAGTTCATGCGCGCCCTTTCAGGTCCATCGCAAGCCCGCGGATCGTTCTGCACTATGCGTTTCTGACCAATGCGGAGGAGGCGGCCGCCGACCATGCGTGGCTGACGGAATTCAGTATTTCCAGGGGCGGCCATGGGCCGGCACCAGGAGCCCGTCACCACACGGTGATCTTCGGCGGCGGTACGCTTAGCTGGGAGCAGCATGCGGAATTCACCACCTACACCTGGGATGGTGCGGCAAAGGCGGACCGCATTTTCGGACCGGTGCCCGCAAGCCATCCTTTCGGTGCGGCGTTCAGGGCTCCCGGCAATCTTCTGGTGGGGCTCCGCCTTGAAGTCAGGGAACCCGCGGAGAGCGAAGACTGGCGCGGCCATTTCGAAGAGAGCAGCCTGACTGTTTCAAATCTGGAGGAAAGTGGTGCGACCGTGGCGACCGATTTCCGTCAGGATGGCGACGGTCTGACAAGGTTTGTGCTGTTCAATCACTCCTTGAGCGACGTGCAGACCGGGGCGGTGGTTCAGCGGCTGCTGGAGGTGGAAACCTACCGGACGCTGGCCATGCTCGGCCTGTTCGAGGCAACCAGCCTTCAGCCGGAAATCCGGCAGTTCGAGATCGAGCTGGCGGATCTGACGGGGCAGATGAAGGACACGTCGGCGCTCGGTGTGAACCAGGCGCTTTTGGACAAGCTCACGGCTCTGGCGGCCGCGCTGGAAGCCGGTGCCACGGCAAGCACGTTCCGCTTCGGCGCAAGCCGTGCCTATAGCGAGATCGTCCGAGCCCGGTTCCATGCCTTGAGAGAAGAAGCTGCGCCCGGCGAGCTGTCCATGGCGGATTTTCTGGCCCGGCGCCTGGCGCCGGCTATGCGCACCTGTCAGGCGATCGAAGACCGCCAGGCGATGCTTTCACGAAAACTCGCCCGCGCGACGACGCTGCTGCGCACACGCGTGGATGTTGAACTGGAAGAGCAGAACCGCAGCCTGCTGAAATCCATGAACCGGCGCGCCCAGCTGCAGCTCCGCCTGCAGCAGACGGTCGAAGGTCTGTCTGTCGCAGCTGTGAGCTATTATGTGGTCGGGCTGATTTCCTATCTGGCCAAAGCGGCCAAGGAAACCGGGTTACCGGTTCCCAATGCCAGCGTCACTACGGGGCTGGCGGTGCCGGTGGTCGTGCTGGTGATATGGTGGATAGTCAGACGCATCCGCCAGCATCACGGCGAGCATTGATAAAAAAGAAAAAGGCCGGGATGAACCGGCCTTTTTGGTGTTCCAGGACGTGTCCGGCCTTATTCGGTCATGCCGTCTGCATTGAACTGCGAAAGATAGGCGATCACGTTTTCGCGGTCTTCCTCTTTGCGCAGGCCGGCGAAAGACATCTTGCCTTTCGGGATCAGGTCTTTCGGCTTGGTGAGGTACAAGTCCAGGGTTTCCACGTCCCAGACTTTGCCGTCAGCCAATTCGAGCAGGGAGTTGGAATACTTGTAGTCTTCGATGCTGCCCCAGTCGCGGCCGACAACGCCGTTCAATACCGGGCCGACCTTGTTTTTGGCGCCTTCGCCAACGGCGTGACAGGCCTTGCATTTTCTGAAAACCTTCTCACCCTTGGCAGGGTCGCCATCGGCGCTCGCCTGGACAGTCAGGGCCAGAAGCGCGGTTCCGGCGATCATCAGCAGTCGCTGCATGTTTGTCTCCCTCGGTTTGGGTGTGTTGAAGCCCGCAGACAAAAGAACAGGAAGTCACGCCCGGATGCAAGCGACGGACGGTCGCAACCCTTGGCACTTAAGTCCTATTTGCCTGCCGCCTGTTACCCCGCGCGGGCGCTGCTTGGCAAGCGCAGCCAGTCCTCAAGTCCTGCGTCCCAATAGGGGGACGATCCATAGAGGCCCGCAAGAAAGTCTATGAAAACGCGCACTTTGGCGGGGAGAAACTGGCGGCTCGGAAAGACCGCGTAAAGGCCGACATCTCTGGACGCCCTGTACTGCGGCAACAGGATCTGAAGGGCTCCCTCGCGCAGTTCCGGTCCTATGTCCCAGGTGGACCTCAGCGCAATGCCGACACCCGCCAGCAGGCACTCGCGCACCACTTCGTTGGAATTGGTCTTGACCGGCGCCCGGGTACGAACCGTTTCGATGCCGTTCGGTCCTGCCAGGCGCCACGGGTCCTGGTTGGTTGCGGCAATGGTGACATGGTCGCTGGCGAGATCCTCGATGCTTTCCGGCACGCCATGTTTTTCGATATAGGCCGGGCTGGCGCACAGTATGCGGTGCACCGGCGACAGACGCCGGGCAACCAGGCTGGAATCGGAAAGTTCCGCAATCCGGATCGCAAGATCATAGCCCTCTCCGACGATGTCGACGAAATCGTCCGAGAGGTCGAGATTGACTGAGAGATCCGGATTTTCGCTCAGAAAGGCGCCCAGATGCGGCGCGATGTGCAAACGGCCGAACGATGTCGGCACCGCCACTTTCAGGTTGCCTCGTGCCTTGGCCGATCCTCGCGACACGAAGGATTCAGCTTCTTCGACAGATGCCAGGATCGCCACGACCCTTTCATAAAATCCCTGACCGGCTTCCGTCATCGCGATTTGCCGGGTCGTCCGCTGTAACAGGCGCGTTCCGAGTTTCTCTTCCAGCCGCCGGATGCGCTTGGACACCACGGCGGGCGACAGGTTCATTTCCCGTCCCGCTGCCGACATGCTGCCGGCACTCACCACCCGGGCGAAAATTTCCATGTCCGTCAGATTGCTCATTTTCAATCCCATAGAAACACAATTAGTATTTTCCGAACGTTTTCCTTTGCCGCCAGACTTGTCAGACTTCGGGAAAACCTTTGCTCTACCAGCTCATGTTACGTCCAGGCAAACTGGATGGATCAGATTGTGCCGATTTGAAGGAGACCTGCCCGTGACCTCGATCGCGATGCCTGCCCCGGACCAGGACGTGCTTGCCAGGCGCAAGGCGATCCTGAGCGCGCTTCAGGCGATTGTGCCGGGCGAGGGGGTTGTTCATGACGAACGCGAAATGCGGGCCTATGAAACCGACGCGCTGACGGCTTACCGGCAATTGCCTCTGATCGTCGTGCTGCCGGAGACGGTCGATCAGGTCTCCAGGGTACTGAAGTACTGTTACGACAACAACGTCAAGGTGGTCCCGCGCGGTGCGGGCACGTCGCTCTCCGGCGGTGCCCTGCCGTTGGAAGACGGCGTGCTGCTGTCGATGATGAAATTCAACCGCGTTATCGACATCGACTTCGACAACCGGGCGGTCGTCGTGCAGCCCGGCGTGACCAATCTCGGCATCACCCGGGCGGTAGAGCATGAGGGGTTTTATTACGCCCCTGATCCGTCCTCGCAGATCGCCTGTTCCATCGGCGGAAATGTTGCCGAGAATTCCGGCGGTGTACACTGCCTGAAATACGGCCTGACCACCAACAACGTTCTGGGCCTTGAGATGGTGCTGATCACCGGCGAGGTGATCCGGCTCGGCGGAAAGCATCTGGACAGCGAAGGCTATGACCTGCTGGCGCTGATGACCGGCTCGGAAGGCCTGCTGGGCGTGGTCACGGAAGTCACCGTCCGGATCCTGCAGAATCCGGAGACCGCCCGCGCTCTGCTGATCGGCTTCCCGACAAGCGAAGACGGCGGGCGCTGCGTTGCCGAAATCATTGCGGCGGGCATCATTCCCGGCGGTATGGAAATGATGGACAAGCCTGCCATCCATGCCGCCGAGGATTTTGTGAACGCCGGCTATCCGCGCGATGTCGAAGCCCTTTTGATCGTCGAGTTGGACGGACCGGAAGGGGAGGTGGACTATCTGATCGGCCGCGTGGAAGAAATCGCGCAGGCCAATCAGGCCAGCCACATCCGGATATCCCAGAGCGAGGAAGAGCGCATGACCTTCTGGGCCGGGCGCAAGGCGGCCTTTCCCGCGGTCGGTCGGATTTCTCCGGACTACCTGTGCATGGACGGTACGATCCCGCGCCGGGAGTTGCCGAAGGTTCTGGCCCGCATGCGTGAGCTGTCGGACAAACACGGCCTTGGCGTCGCCAACGTTTTTCACGCTGGTGATGGCAATCTGCACCCGCTCATTCTTTATGACGCCAACAAGCCGGGCGAACTGGACGCGGCCGAAGCCTTCGGCGCCGATATCCTGCGGCTCTGTGTCGATGTTGGCGGTGTTCTGACCGGCGAACACGGCGTCGGCATCGAAAAGCGCGACCTGATGACGGACATGTTCTCAGAAGAGGATCTGAAGCAGCAGCAGCGGGTCAAATGTGCCTTCGACGAGAAACACCTGCTCAACCC
>JBNLAU010000164.1:0-8232 GCA_050302295.1 Roseibium sp.
TCTACAAGGTGCAGAACGCCAAGACACTCAACACGATGGCCAACAGCCTTGTCGGCAAGGCGCGGATCGCGCTGCAATACGCACTGACCCAGTCCGGGCCGATGTCGATGGCACCGAGCCAGTTTGGCATGTTCTCCAAATCAGACCCGTCGCTGGAAACGCCGGATCTCGAATATCACGTCCAGCCGCTGTCGACGGACAAGCTCGGCGATCCGCTGCATCCGTTCCCGGCGATCACCATGTCAGTCTGCAACCTGAGGCCGGAAAGCACCGGCTCGGTGCATGTGACAAGGCAAGGCAACGCGGTCCAGCCGGACATCCGCCTGAACTACTTGTCGGCGGAAAAGGATAAGGAAATCGCGTTGAAATCCGTGCGTCAGGCGCGCACCATCATGACCGCCAAGGCCCTCCGGGTCCATCAGCCGGAGGAAATCCTGCCCGGGCCGCAGGTCGACAGCGACGAGGAGCTCTTGAAAAAGATCGGCGATATTGGCACCACCATCTTCCACCCGGTCGGTACTTGCCGCATGGGCGCGGACGAGGTTTCGGTGGTCGATCCGGAATTGCGCGTGCGCGGCCTTGATGGCCTGCGAGTGATCGATGCGTCAATCATGCCCAAGATAGTCTCAGGCAACACAGCCTCTCCTGTGGTGATGATCGCGGAAAAGGCGGCGGACATGATCCGTGGCTCAAAGCACGCCTAGTTCCGGCAAGAAACTGACAGTCAATTGGATGACCCAGGAAGTCACCTAGGAGCTTTAGGGTAGGGACCCAAAGAGTGTCCCTTTGGCACAAGCCAATTCGATAACTTGCAATGCCGCTCGGCTTTTCGGTGTCCGGCGATCTTCCTTGTCGTCCCAAGCGCCAGATACACCTCATCGGCGGGAGGCAGGGCAGTCAGAGCGGTGAAATCCACCGTGTGAGAAGTCAGTTTTGGATGCTGTCTTGCAGGTACTCGTCGGCCAAGACTATGCACGGCTGCGACCGCCTGGTTGGCCAAGACACCCTCAAGTATCTCGACACCAACCAGGCCGGCAGCCCCAGCGATGATGACGGTCCGGCTCGTCATCATAGACCGGTGTGCTGCCGGATCATTTCCAGCCGTTCTGCCTCCGGTAAGGTTTGGTGCAGGTGAAAGGCCTGTTCGGCATCGGGACCCGCGAGATACATGACCTGGCTGGTTTCATCGGTCGCCGCCCGGAAAATGGTTTCGGCGATCGACTCGGGCGTGGAATAGTTGTTGCGCCGTTCCTTCATGGCTGTCGTGACCTTGGAAATCGTCGGACCGTAGGCACCCGGATCGATTTCAAACGTCGTCGCCATGGACCGGCCGGCGAAATCGGTGGCCACGCCACCCGGTGCAATCGTCTTGGCACGTATGCCGAGAGGTGCGAGCTCGAAGGAAAGGGACTCGGTGAAGCCGACCACAGCGAATTTGGTCGCATTGTAAAGCGAGAAAAAGGGAAGGGTGACGATGCCGCCAAGCGAAGCCACGTTGACGATCGTTCCACTACCCTGTTGCCGCATGGTTGGAAGCACAGCACGGGTTACCGTGAAGATACCATCGACATTGGTGGCAAACTGGCGCTGGATCTGTTCGTTTGTTGCCGTTTCAAACGGGCCGAACAAGCCGTAGCCGGCATTGTTGATCAGCGCGTCAATGCGGCCGAATTTGGCAAGCGTTGCCGAAACCGCTGCTTCGACCGAAGCAGGATCAGTCACGTCAAGCGAAAGCACCGCAACATTTTGAAACTGAGCCAGATCCGTATCATGAGATGGGGTCCGCATCGTGGCGGCAACGCGCCATCCACGCTCGGCGAACAGTTTGGCGCTCGCACGGCCGATGCCGCTCGATGCGCCCGTGATTAAAACAACGGGGTTGGTGTCTTGTGTCATGGTTTTCTCCTATTATCGAATTTTTATTCGGTTAAAGTTCAAAAAAGGGGATCCTCAGGATCGAATGCCGTCCCAGCAGAGCTGGAAAGCGATTTCACGATTCTTCGCAGTGTCGGTGATCGAACCGCCGCGTATAAGGCGCGCGGTTTCGCGGATCGAGCCGACAACCAGGGAATTCAGGAACGCAAGCGGTACCGTTTTCAGGATTTCCTGCCTCTGCCCTTCCGCAGCAATCTGGATGAGGCCTTCGCCAAACCGTTCGGCATAGGCGCGACTCTCATCGCTCATGAAGACCGAGCCAACAAATTGTTCCATAAAGCTAACCTGATCATAGCGTTTTAGGCGATGATCCAGCATCTTGTTCCATACGGCGCGGACTTTGCCTTTTATCGTCAGGGTTGGGTCAATGTCGGCACTATAGAACTCCAAAGCCTCGCGTTTGGCGCGGCGGTAGACTTCGTTGAATAGCGCCTCTTTGTCGTTGAAATAGACGTAGAGCGTGCTGGTGCCGATCCCTGCGGCCTTCGCTATTTCGGTCAAAGTCAGACCAAGCAGCCCGCGCTCCGCCGCCAAGCGGCAGGTCGCGGCAAACACTGCGTCCAGTTTCTTTTCATCTTTTGGTCTCATGCGGGCTATATAAGCGAAAAAATATTCGGTTTCAAGGGGTGTTTCCAGGCCTTGTCGCAAAGTTTGTCGAGTTAGCCATGCCTTGGGATTTGGCTCTTGAAAGAGCGCTCCTGTATTTGGAGTTCATGCGTCATGAGTCTTGCCGCCATCGCCGACAAGCTGAAGCGCCAATCGAACAACGATTTCAAAGGCAGACGGTCCCAATCCGGATGCCGCGAACCAACGGAAACATGCAGCTTACGAGCCGGACGAGGACGTCAATTTCAGAAGCAGGGCGGCGCAGTGCCGCCCGCTCCAAGAAATCAGCTCGGCAGATATTCCTCACTCCAGGACTCACTTAGTGCACCCGAGGCCAGCATTTTTTCGACCGCACGATCGGCATAGCCGAGCTCGGCCAGAATGGTGCGGGTGGATGCGCCGAATTTTTCGGAGGGAGACACCGCGTAAACTTTCCCGCGAGTTGTACGCACGGCGTATGGGTCAAGCTGGATGACCTCATGACCCGAAGGGTGATCAGCGTAAACCGAGAAGGAATAGCTGCCATTGTCTGTTCCCGGTGCATCATCCGCTTCCCGGGAGTATCTCGCTCTGAGCGCATCAATGTTTTCGCAGATCGCCGCGCCGATATCCGCGTTCCGCAGCCGTGAGACCCATTCCGCGGCGCGTTGGCCCTGGAACGCGGCGGCGAGATAGGCGGCGCGCTCATCGGGGGCAATATCGGGAAGCTCTTCAAGTCCTTCGACATTGCGAAAGCGCTGAAGGTCATTCTCATTGGCGCACAGAAGTATGTGCCGGCCCGAGGCGGTGCTGTAAAAGCGGCTGAGATCGTCCCAGCCGATGGCTTCGGGTCCGGAAGGTTCGTCAAACAACCCGCGTCCCTTGTAGTCAAAGGCGAAGGGCAGTTGCAGCAGCCCGCTGTTGGCGGAAAGCGAGGTGCGTCCCCGACCAATCCGGCCATGACGGTATTTCTGATAAAGCGCCGCCGCCACCGCCAGCGCACCGCCGAAGCCGCACATGACGTCAATCGTGCCGACATGCGCGTGTTCCTCGGGCCTGTCCATGGCTCCGCCGAAGCGCAGCATGATGCCTGTCGCGGCCTGCACGAGGTCGTCATAGCCGATATAGTCGGTTCGAACTCCGCGGCGCACGCCCGAAAAGCAGTCGAGCTTGCAGAAGATCGCATCCGGGTTCAGCTTGCGCAGGCTCTCGGTATCGAGGCCCATGCGCTTGATCTGGCTGTCCGGTGCGTTCCAGACGATGATATCGACCGATTTCACCAGATCTTCAAACACCTGCCGCCCGTAACGCGATTTCAGATCGGCAAGCATCGAGCGTTTGCCGCGCATCTGGGAAAGGCCATAGATCACCGTGTTCCAGCTGTCGTATAGCGGCTGCGCGGGGTCGAGTTTGATGACCTCTGCGCCGAAACGTGCAAGGTAGCAGGCTGAATGCGGCCCCGCGATCACGTTGCAGAGGTCCAGCACGCGTACACCCGTCAGCCATGCCTCTTGATCGTTCTCCTCAGTCGGCTCTGGAATGTCGGTACGAAGCTTCCGCAGGATCTTCAGCGCCTCGTCAAACTCCACCCAGCGGCGCGGTTCGGGCGCCAGTGCTTCCTCGCCGCTTTCCTCCATCCAGACGACTGGGCCCGGCTGGGTCATTTCACCGTATTCCGGATCCCAGACGTCGATCATCAGGCCAGAGTGCTCTGCGTATTCGTCGTTGATCCATTCCTGAAGCCACAACTGCGGCCCTCCCGGGATGCCGGCGCGGCCGAAAAGCTTGACCCATTCGCGTGCGGTGCGCGTCATGAAGACCTCCTTCATGCGCGCGGCGATGTGATCGGCCCAGTCCTTGGGCATGGGATAAACGCCCAACGAGACCGGCGAGGTCCATTCGGCCCAGGGTTTGTAGGTGTCGTCCTCCGAGGTCAGACCCTCCTCGACCAGCTCATCGTAAATGCCCAGCACTTCAAGGCAGCGCTTCGCGTGATGTTTATGGCTGGGGCAGACCACGTAGAACATGCGTCCGTCCTTGCACATGTAACTACGGAAGAACGGATCCAGAAGTTCCTGCAGATCTTCGTAGGGAAGGTTCATCTGCAGACCCTCGATCCGGCGTCGCTCGATCTCTTTTTCGCGCTGCGTAAGGTAGCGTTCGGGCATGTCGGCCACCTTGATGGAGTTGTAACACAGCCCCTCCATCACCGCGGCGGCCAGAGGCACCTCTATCTGGTCGCCACGCCCTGTCACTTGCCGCGATTGCAGTGCCAGCACCGCAGCGGAGGCTGCAATCTGTGCAGCATAGGCCGAGGCCAGCGGTAGCGGAGAAAAGGACGGGTTTACGCCCATCAGGACGCGGTTCAATCCCATATCGGTGAACACACCGGAGCTCGCCGCAACAACACTTTCAAACGCGCGCTGTTCTCGCCGTTCGAGATCGTTTGAGGCAAAGCCGGGGATCGACAAGGTGATGAGTTCGGGACGCTCCTTGCGCATCTGCGCAAAGTCGAGTCCCAGCGCAGCGAGCTTTCCCGGCCGGAAGTTCTCGATTACGATATCGGCTTCGGAACACAGTGCCCGGGCTTTTTCCAACCCGTCTTCCGTTTTCAGATCAAGGTTCACAATGACCTTGTTCCGGTTCAGTGCCGCATTTGCCGGACTGTCCCACATGGGGCCTGCAAGCGGGTCGATCTTGACCACCGTGGCGCCCAGATCGCCGAGCAGCATTCCCACTGCGGGTCCAGCGATATATTGGCCGAAATCGACGATCTTTACGCCGGTCAGCGGAAGCTGGGAAAAGGTCTTGCGCATTGTTCCTCTGAAATTCTTGCCTCGACAAGGCTCGTTTCGTCACTGTCCTGCGAGTATCCATTGGGCGGCTTTTTCGGCGATCATAAGCGTCGGCGAATTGGTGTTGCCGCTGGTGATTTCCGGCATGACAGAGGCATCGACCACGCGCAGTCCCGCAATCCCCTTGACCCGCAGATGCGGGTCGAGCGGGGCTGCGGCATCGTCCTCGCGGCCCATGCGGACAGTGCCGACCGGGTGGAAGATCGTGTTGGCGATATCCCCTGCCAGCTTAGCAAGTTCGCCGTCGGTTTGATACTCGACACCGGGCTTGAATTCCTCGGGCGCATAAGCTTCCATCGCTGGCTGCATCATGATCGTGCGAACTTGCCGCAGGCTGTCGGCGGCGACCTTGCGGTCTTCGTCCGTGGCTAGATAATTGGGCGAGATCTTCGGCGCATCGCGGAAGCTGTTCGAGCCGATCTTCACATGACCGCGACTGGTCGGGTTCAGGTTGCAGACCGAGACCGTGATTGCCGGGAATGCATGCAGCGGCTCTCCGAACGAATCCAGGCTGAGCGGCTGGACATGGTATTCCAGGTTCGCGTGGGAGCGCTGCGGATCCGACCGGGTGAAGGCGCCCAGCTGGCTGGGTGCCATGCTCATCGGGCCGGAGCGTTTGAACACATACTCCATGCCGATCTTCGCCTTGCCCAAAAGGGTCGAAGCCAGGGTGTTGAGCGTCTTCGTACCTTTGACCTTGAACACGGCGCGGATCTGAAGATGGTCCTGAAGGTTCTCGCCTATCTGGGGCGCGTCCATGACCACTTCGATACCGTGTTCGCGCAAGAGTGCCGCGGAGCCCACGCCGGACAGCTGCAGGATCTGCGGCGAGTTCACGGCTCCCGCCGACAGCACGACTTCCTTCGTGGCGGAAAGTTTCTGCGACTGGCCGGCCCGGTTCACGATCGCGCCCGCACAACGCAGGCCGCCGTCGGCATCACGCTCGAACGTCAGTCGCTCGACATGCGCTTCGGTCCAGATGGTCAGGTTGGGGCGTTTTTTGGCCGGGCGCAGGAAGGCCTTCGATGTGTTCCAGCGCCAGCCCGCGCGCTGATTGACGTCGAAATAGCCAACCCCCGCATTGTCGCCTGAATTGAAATCCTCGGTCTTCTCGACGCCGATTTGAGTTGCCGCGTCGGCGAAGCTGTCCAGTACATCCCAACGCAGACGCTGCTTTTCCACCCGCCATTCGCCGCCATGCCCGTGAATGTCGGAAAATCGGCTGTTGTCACCGGTGCGCAGGTCGCCGTCATCAAGCCTGTAGTGATCTTCGTGCTTCTTGAAATCCGGAAGCGCGTTTTCCCAAGCCCAGGCATCCTCGCCGGTGATCTGGGCCCAATTGTCATAGTCGCGGGCCTGACCGCGCATGTAGATCATGCCATTGATCGACGAACAGCCGCCCAGCGTCTTGCCGCGCGGATAACGCAAGGCGCGTCCGTTCAATCCCCTGTCAGGTTCGGTGTTGTAGAGCCAGTCGGCGCGCGGATTGCCGATGCAGTAGAGGTACCCCACCGGGATGTGGATCCACGGGTAATTGTCGCGCTTGCCGGCTTCGAGCAGGAGAACACGGTTGGACGGATCGGCGCTCAGCCGGTTGGCCAACAGGCAACCGGCCGTACCAGCCCCCACGACGATATAATCGAACGTCATGTCGATCGACATGGTTTCCTCCCTGAACTGTACTGTTTTGGGCTTTAGCGGGGCGCCTTGCACAAATCCAATGACAATTGACACCAAGTGATATTAAAGATTTTTATATGAAGCTCTTTTCAAATATCAGCGGACTGCTTGCCTTCACCACCGTCGCCCGCGAGGGCAGCGTCTCGCGCGCCGCCGAGCTTTTGAACCTGACCCAACCCGCCGTCAGTCATCAGATCAAACGGCTGGCGGAGGAAACAGGGACCACCCTTTTCAGACGCACATCCAGGGGACTGGAGTTGAGCAATAGCGGTGCGGAGCTCTTAGCCAAGGCGGAGCAGGTGCTTGAGGCCCTGGCAGAGTTTCGTCGCAGCGCGCAGCAGGGTAGAGGCGGTGTCAGTGGCGTTTTACGCATTGGAACCATCGTGGATCCCGAATTCATCCGGCTTGGTCCTCTGCTGCTGCGGCTGCGTGCCGATTATCCCGGCATAACAACTGAGCTAACCCATGGGGTCAGCGGTGAGGTTCTGGCGAGGCTGATGCGAGGCCACATCGATGCGGGGTTTTACCTGAGCACCCCGGACGGGCCGGTGCTTCAGCAAAATGAGGAAAGGCTCCACACCGTACGGCTTGCCGACTTCGCTTATCGCGTCATTGCCCCTGCGGGATGGCAGGCCCGGGTCGAGACTGCGGGCTGGGAGGCCCTGGCGGAGCTGCCCTGGATTGGCACGCCGCCCACATCGGCGCATCACCGGCTGCTGGCCGAGATATTCACCAGACATAATTGCCGCCAGAACATCGTTGCGTTGGTTGATCAGGAAGCATCGATGCTGGAAATGGTGCGGGCAGGCGTTGGCCTCAGCCTTTGCCGCGAATCCATCGCTCTGCACCAGCGCCAGGCCTTCGGCATAGCAGTGGGAAATGCGGTATCCGTTCCCGCCTGCCTCGGTTTTGCAACAATGAACCGGAATTTGGGCCGGGATACGATTGCGGCGCTTCTGGACTCTCTTCAGGAGATTTGGAGTGGGAAGTGAGGCACAAGCATTGTCGGTGCCTCACGGCAGTTTCAGCTTGACGAATTGAAGTGCCGGGGAAGCAGATCGTCGACGCGGCTTTTCGGATGCGACTGATCGTTTACTCGCCCTATCGAAGGGGCGACTGGCGCCTGGAGTGGGCAGAGCGAGGGGATGAATCTTTGCAGACGATAATCGATCGATCG
>JBNLAU010000165.1:0-4915 GCA_050302295.1 Roseibium sp.
TGTAGGAAATGGAGGAGAAGTTGATGATCGATCCGCCACCGGCCGCCCGCATACCGGCAATGACATGCTGGCACGCAAAGAAATAGGCCTTCAGGTTGATCGCCTGCGACCAGTCCCAGAACGCCTCGTCGACGTCTTCCGATTTGCGGCGCGTGTCGTTGGCGGCGTTGTTCACCAGGACAGTGATCGCGCCATGGGCCTCCGCCGCCTTGTCCATGGAAGCCTTAAGAGCGGTCATGTCCGTGATGTCGCAGGACAGAAACTGGGGGCGGCGGCCATGCTTTTTTTCCATGTCGTCGCAGAACGCCGAGGCGTCCGAGCGCTGAACGAAGGCGACCTTCGCCCCCTGGCCCAGAAAGCCGTCGGTCAATGCTGCCCCGATACCGGAGCCGCCGCCGGTGATGAAGACCGAAGCGTCTTTGAGATCCGGAAAACTTGCGTACATGGGGTTGTCCTTGGTTTCGATCGTCAACTCCGGGCTTCGCTCCCGAAACAGGGCAATCTTTTCTTTTTTTGAGTGGGCACGATGCCTGGTTCGGCATGTCCGGGCAAGTTTCAGCTCTCCTGCCAGGCGATCGACAGATGTTCCGTCATCGTGGCCGCCAGCGTGGCAATTGCCACTGCGGACGTTTTTGGCGCGGACGCATGACGTCTGTTCGTTTTTGTTTCATTATGTGATACATAGTTTTGTATATTGATACCTTGATCCGGGCAGGTTAGGTTGTCAACAGGTCCGCCACCAAAGAAACGGACGGTCGAGGGAGATGATGAAAAAGCGGGCGCGCCCGGCGAGCGGCGACGGCACTGTCGGTAAGGCATTGGAAGTGCTCGACAGGATCGCGGATTTGGGGCGGCCTGTGCGGCTTTACGAGCTGCTTTCCAAAAGCAGCTATCCGAAGGCAACCCTTTACCGGTTGCTGCAGACCCTGGTCAGCCAGGGCATGCTGACCTACGACGAAACGCAGCAGACTTATTCGCTCGGCATTCGCCTGGTGCGGCTGGCCCATGCCGCGTGGCGGCAGAGTTCGATTGCGCCGATCGCGCGCCCGTTTTTGACTGCCCTTTCGAAACAGACCGGCGAGACTGTGCATCTGGCGCAGCTGGACAACGGGCAGGTGCTCTATGTCGACAAATGCAATCCGAGCGATCCGATTGATATGTATTCTCAGGCCGGCAAGGTCGGTCCCGCGTATTGCACGGGTGTCGGCAAGGCGCTGATGGCCTTTCAAGAGCCGGCCGTGTTCGATCACATCCTGCAAAAACAGTCTTTTTATCGGTACACGCCGGCGACCCTCGTCACCAAAGCGGCGCTGCGCGCCGACCTTCAGAAGATCAGGCAGGAAGGGCTGGCCTTCGACCGCGAGGAGCATGAGCCCGGCATTATCTGCATTGCCGCGCCCATTCTGTCCTCCAAGGGGCGCCCGATCGGCGCCCTGTCTGTCACAACATCAACACAGCGGAAAAGCCTGGAGGAACTGATGGAGGCGCGTCCGGCTCTTCTCGACACTGCCTCCAGAATTGCTTTGGCAGTCGAAGACTGGCAGTTCCCCGAGTAAAGAGCTCCGTGGGAGGTTGAATTTCACGTCTGGTGTCACCCTGACACAAGCCGTCAAGCAATATGGCGATCTGCAAGTGATCCACGGGTTCGATCTTGAGATCGAGCATGGGGAGTCTTGCGTCTTTGTCGGCCCGTCCGGCTGCGGCAAGTCCACTCTGCTGCGCATGATCGCGCGGTTTTCGTGTCCGATCTCATCAAGCTTGTTGATTGTGGAGATGTTCAGCCTTCTCCTCAAAGGTCATCCCGGCCGCAAGCCGGAACCCGATCTCCATCTCCGTCAATGATATTGCGAAGATGTGAGGAATGCTGGGCCGCATCGCCCGTAATGAGTGCTTTTTCCGGAAGCCAATGGGTCCCCGATCAAGCTTCGCGTGTCGGGGACGGCCTCCCCGGGGGGAGAGATGCCCTGCCGGTGAAGCCGTGCCGTTTCCCCGGGGCGGTCTCTCGCTATTCCTGTCGTCATATGGCATCGGGAGTGTGCCAAGAAGTGGCTGCGCGACCGTGCCGTGGACCCTGAACCCGCGCCTTTCTGCCCGGTAGAGGCTCGATGAATACGCTCGTCTCCACCAAACCACCCGCAACCTTGCCGCTTTCTTCCTTGACATGAATACTGATTCATGTGTCATATATGGCAGCGCCGGGCAACATGCCGGCTCGTTTTCAGGCTGTGGGAGCGGCCTGGAAGGGTGCGCCGGGGCCTCATGCGCAATGGGAGGAACATTCATGACCAAGCAGTTTACCCGCTGGGCCCTGCCGCTTGTGGCAGGCCTGAGCCTTGCGGCATCAGGCGTCACCGGTGCCTTCGCGGAAGACATCAAGATTGCCCATGTTTACGGCAAGACCGGCCCCTTCGAGGCCTATGCCAAGCAGTCCCACACCGGCCTGATGATGGGGCTGGAATATGCCACCGACGGGTCAATGGAAATCGACGGCCGCAAGATCGTGGTTATCGAAAAGGATACCCAGCTGAAACCGGATATCGGCAAGGGTGCACTCGCCGAAGCCTATGGCGACGACGAGGTGGATCTCGCGGTCGGTCCGGTTTCTTCCGGCGTGGCGCTGGCGATGCTGCCGGTGGCCGAGGAATATGAAAAGCTGCTGATTGTTGAGCCGGCAGTGGCCGACTCCATCACCGGAGACAACTGGAACCGCTACGTGTTCCGCACCTCTCGCAATTCCTCGCAGGACGCGATTTCCAACGCGGTCGCGCTCGGCCAGGAAGGCGTTTCCATCGCGACGCTCGCGCAGGACTATGCTTTTGGCCGGGACGGTGTTGCCGCGTTCAAGGAAGCGCTGGAAGGCACCGGTGCCAAGCTGGTCTTCGAGGAATATGCCCCCACCGACACCAAGGACTTCACCGCCAACGCGCAGCGCATCTTCGATGCCCTGAAGGACGAGCCGGGCCGCAAGTTCCTGTTCGTGATCTGGGCCGGCGGCGGCAGCCCGATCAGCAAGATCAAGGCGATGGAACCGGAGCGCTTTGGCGTTGAGATCGCGACCGGCGGCAACATCCTGGCGGCCATGAAGGCCTTCAAGGAACTGCCGGGCATGGAAGGCGCGACCTACTACTATTACGAAATTCCGAAAAATCCGGTGAACGACTGGCTGGTGGCCGAACACCAGAAGCGTTTCGACGCGCCGCCGGATTTCTTCACCGCGGGCGGCATGTCCGCCGGTATTGCCATTGTCGAGGCCATCCGCAAGGCCGGGTCAACCGATACGGAAGAGCTGATTGCCGCTATGGAGGGCATGGAGTTCGAAACGCCGAAGGGCAAAATGATGTTCCGGGCGGAAGACCACCAGGCGCTGCAACCCATGTATCACTTCAAGATCAGGGTCGATCCGGAAGTCGACTGGGGCATTCCGGAACTGGTGCGCGAACTCAAGATCGAGGACATGAACATCCCGATCCGCAACCAGTAGGCTTATCAGCGCGCGGGCCGCATTGGTCCGCGCATGTTGGCGCTGAGTGCCACGGTTATCTCCGGTCGGCTGATGACTGTCCGGCCGGGGGCTCTTCCGATAAAGTTATGGTGTCCACATCAACCCGGGAACACATGACGTGGCCAAGGAACCCCCGATACTTGAGACGAGAGACCTGACCATCCGCTTCGGTGGTCATGTGGCGGTCGATCACGTGTCCTGCACGTTCGACCGGGGCAGTCTGACGGCCATTGTCGGGCCGAACGGTGCCGGAAAAACCACCTATTTCAATCTGATCTCAGGCCAGCTGCGGGCTACCGGCGGCAGCGTGCTTTTGAATGGCGAGGCGATTACCCGGATGTCCGTGCCGGAACGTACGGACCGGGGCATTGGCCGGGCGTTTCAGCTGACCAATCTTTTCCCGACCTTGAGTGTCCGTGAAAACGTGCGGCTTGTGGTCCAGGCCAAGGCACGCAAGGGCTTCGATCTCTTTTCCATTGCCGAGAGCCATGTTGAACTTCTGGAACGGGCGGAACATGTGCTTTCGGAAGTTCGATTGATCGATCAGGCGGATCAGATCGTCTCTGCCTTGCCGCACGGCAACCAGCGCAAGCTGGAGGTCGCGCTGCTGATCGCGCTCGGGCCCCAGGTGCTGATGTTTGATGAGCCGACGGCGGGCATGAGCGTCGACGAGGTGCCGGTGATCCTGGAACTCATTCAGAAACTGAAGTCCGACATGGATCGCACCATTCTTCTGGTAGAGCACAAGATGGATGTGATCCGGTCGCTCGCGGACCGGATCATCGTTCTGCATAACGGCGAACTTGTCGCCGATGGTGAACCGGCGGAGGTCATCGCGTTGCCTGTGGTGCAGGAAGCCTATCTCGGCAAAACCCCGGAAACGCAGGAGGCGGTGGCGTGATGGCGGATGTGCTTCTCTCGCTATCCGGTGTGCACACCCACATCGGGCCCTATCACATTCTCCAGGGGGTGGATCTGGCGGTGCCGGAAGGCGGCGTGACCGTGCTTCTCGGCCGCAATGGCGCGGGCAAGTCCACCACCTTGCGCACGATCATGGGGCTCTGGACCGCCAGTCAGGGCGAAATCCATTTCCAGGATTTTGCCATCACGAAGCTCGGCACGCCGGAAATCTCCCGGCGCGGCATCGCCTTCGTGCCGGAGGACATGGGCATTTTCACTGATCTGACGGTGGCTGAAAACATGATCCTGGCGGCAGCGAACGGCCCGGTTGACGTAAAGCGCGTTGCCTGGATCAAGGAGCTGTTTCCGCCGATCGGCACTTTCTGGAACGCTTCTGCCGGTACGCTGTCCGGCGGGCAGAAGCAGATGCTGTCGGTTGCCCGCGCCATCATGGAACCGCGCCGCCTGATCCTGATCGACGAGCCGACCAAGGGACTTGCACCGGCGATCATC
>JBNLAU010000166.1:0-3159 GCA_050302295.1 Roseibium sp.
CGGTCGAAGGCCCGTGTGATCTGGGACATGACACCGAAGGTGATCGTCCCGCTCAAGATGGTGGGGCCAAGCGCAACAAGGGGCACCAGAACCGTTACCTGCAGGTACGTCCATTTGGCGACATCGAAATACATGTAGTGGAAGAACAGGCGAAAATAGTTTCTGCGGACATGTCCGAAAAGCTCGACAACGGACGGCGGTGAAGCGCGCTCGTCACTGTCCTCGCCGTAGACCAGTTCCTTCCGGTAGGCCGCTTCCACTTTCTGGTTGTTGAATTCAAGGCCCGGCAGTTTGAAACCGACAAGTGCCAGGAGCACGGTTCCCGAAGCGGCCGAGAGGATCGCAATATAGACCAGGGAATGGCTGACCTGCCCGATCCAGGGCAGTTCCGTAATGTTTTCCGACAGGCCCCAGAGCAGGGGCAGGAAGGCGACCAGCGTCATCATGGAACGCATGAAGGACACGCCAAGCCCTTCCATGATCCTGGCAAAGCGCATCGTGTCCTCCTGAACGCGCTGAGAGGCACCCTCCACATGACGCACCACATGCCAGTGAGACATGTAGTAATTGTTCATGGCCGTGCGCCAGCGGAAGACGAAGTGCTTGATGAAGAATTCGAGCAGGACGACGATGACAATATAGACGCTGACGATCTTGAGGAACGTCACCAATTCGCTCCAATACTGGCTCTGGTCCACGTCACCCGGCGTGGTCAGCGCTTTTTGCACCAGATCGTAGAAGGAGCCGAACCATTTGTTTATCTTGACGTCCACCTGAACCTTGTACCAGGTGACGCCAAGGATCAACGCGGAGCCCACCCAGGCCCACAGGATCCATCGGCGGTTTAAGAAAAACGAACGGAACATGGCTTTTTGCCTCTCGAATCGGGTTTTCCGGGATTATAGGTGGCTGCCGTGGCAAAGGGAGAGCAGCTAACGACTATGAGACAGTTGTGAAGAGATTTTGACCGGTTCCCGATATTTGCAATGCTGTTTTGTTGTCAGAGATTGCAAAATGTTCGCACCGCGGATTGCAAACCGGCTGTCTTGGCTTGATACTGTTGGCTCTGCTCAAGCAAATTCCCGTCCTTCATCTGTCTTATCCAGATTGAACATGCCTGCAACGGTCGAGCCCTGCCGTGGGTGGGATTTGCGGCTTCCTTGGTGCTTCGGTTCGGCGCATCACGGGGACGCCTAGTGAATTGCGCCGATCCCTGGATGCATAGATGTCGCTCGCAAGCGCAATTTCCCGCTTTTCCGGTTCACCTTCTCCAACGGGCATGACCCGTCAGGCGCCTTTGCTCGGCATTTGCCTGAAACTCGCCTCAACCATCGCCTTTTTCATCATGGCGACCTCGCTGAAGATCGCCGCGGACACTGTGCCGATCGGTCAGCTGGTATTTGCTCGCAACTTCTTCGGCCTGTTTCCGGTGCTGATCATGGTGGCGATGCGCGGAGAACTTGGTCTGGCCTTTCGAACCGGCAACCCGAAAGGACATCTGACACGTGCCGCCATCGGTCTTTCGGCGATGGTCTGCGGCTTCACGGCGCTTTACCTGCTGCCGTTGCCCGATGCCACGGCGATTGGCTTTGCCACGCCGCTGTTCGTGGTGGTTCTGGCTTTTTTCCTTCTGGGAGAACAGGTGCGCATCTACCGCTGGAGCGCTGTTGGCGTCGGGTTTCTGGGCATTCTGGTGGTGTTGTCGCCGCACCTGGGTGAGCGGCAACTGGACAACGACTCGGCGTTGGGAGCGTTTATTGGCCTGACAGGAGCCGGGTTCGCCGCGCTTGCCATGATCACCGTCCGCAAATTGTGCGAGACGGAGCGGACCTCGACCATCGTGACCTGGTTCGCCGGTGCCTCCACGGTTCTGGCCCTTCTGACCTTTCCGCTCGGCCTGTTGCTGCCCGGCCAGGGCTGGATCATGCCCGATGCGGCGACGGCTGGTCTTCTGGTGCTGATCGGATTGGCCGGCGGCGTCGGCCAGATCCTGCTGACCCAGAGCTACCGCTATGCCGATGCGTCCACCATTGCGCCGTTCGACTATGTGAACATGCTCTGGGCGATCATCATCGGCTGGGTGGTCTTTTCGGAAGTGCCGGTACGCGAGGTCGTGTTCGGCGCACTGATCGTGATCGCCGCCGGGATTTTCGTCATATACCGCGAGCACAGATTGGGCCTCGACCGCACAAAGGCGCGGCGGGCGTCATCACCGTCGAAGTCTTGAGCGCTGTGCCGCTTTACTGCGGCTTGTATTCGAATGTTTCCACGGCACTCTTGGTGCCGTCGGGGAAAACCAGTTGAACGGAGATTGACTGAACCGAACCGGCCGGCATCTCGAGAAATGGTTTGTCCTTCAGCACCACATTCGGATTGTCGGGATCACATTCGTCCAGTTCCCAGATTTCTTCCAGCGGTCCTCCGTTCAGTCCGTAGAAGACGTAGTCGATGCCGCACTTCCAGGATTCCAGATGGGTGAAATAGATCAGTTCCTGACCCTGCCAATCGCGGAACGCCACCCAGTTGGCCTTGGTCAGATCGAGGATCTGCTTGATCTGCTCCGGCGGCATGGATTGTGCGCTGGCCGGAATATTGACGGTCAGCGGCGAAAGGCTCAGGGCGAGGCAAAGAACTGCAGACTTCATCAAACGCATTGGATAGCTCCCTAAAGGCGGCAGAGGGAATGGAATTCACGGCTTCCAAAGACCTCAGAAGGCCTTGAACGTGATGATGGATTTCGTGTCCTGGACACCGTCGATCGGATGCACCTTTTCATTGACGAAATGCCCGATATCCGCGCCTTCCTCGACATAGAACTTCACCAGAAGGTCATAATCGCCGCTGGTGGAATAGACTTCGGAAGCGATTTCCGCGTCCGCGATCGCGTTGGCAACCTGGTAGGTCTTGCCCAATTGGCATTTGATCATCACGAAAAACGGGGTCATGCGGAACTCCGGACGTTAGAGCGTAAAGGTATCGGCTTGCGCATTGGGCGCTATCAAAATCGTTTCCAAGGACATCGCGCATCTCCCCGCGTCAGTCAATTGCCGATGCTGAAGAGAGCGGCTGTCGCTCTTGCAATCCGGTTCCAGCCTTGTTAGCAGATGCAGGCATCTCATGGGGGTGCCCGGCCGTTGTGGACCGGGCTGAGAGGCGGCC
>JBNLAU010000167.1:0-3887 GCA_050302295.1 Roseibium sp.
CTAAAACCAGCGAGCCGACAATCATCAAGAAATACGCCAACCGGCGGCTCTACAACACGGGCACCAGCACCTATGTCACGCTTGAGGATCTGGCGGTGATGGTGAAGGGGGAAGAGGATTTTGTGGTCTATGACGCAAAGTCCGGCGATGACATCACCCGGTCCGTGCTGACACAGATCATTTTCGAGCAGGAGGGCAAGGGGCAGAACCTTCTTCCCGTGGCATTCCTGCGCCAGCTGATCCGGTTCTACGGTGACAGCATGCAGGGCCTTGTGCCCAGCTTCCTGGAATATTCGATGACGTCGCTGACGAAGGAGCAGGAAAAGCTTCGCTCCCAGATGAGCGAGGCATTCGGTGCGACCGCTTTTGATGCGATCGAGGATCAGGTCAAGCGCAATACGGAAATGTTCGAACGGGCCATGAAGATGTTCATGCCGTTTCCCACGGGAGAGGCAGGTTCTCCGGCAGGCGATGGTTCTCCCGGCGGCGCGGCAAAGCCTGAAAAGGCCGAGAGCACGGATCTGGACGATATGAAGCGCCAGCTTCAGGAAATGCAGAAGAAGATCAATCAGCTTTCCGACAAGTCCTGACGGCCGGCGCGGAGAGCGCCTTGCCGGCGTCTGCAATCTTGCCGTCGGCGATGCCGGCCGCGCGGAGTGTTTCGTCTTCTCTAATCGGGTCAGGTTCTGCAGATATTTCACGTGCGTCTGGCGGCTGCGCAACCTTTCCGTTTTATCGAAAGCAGTGATTTCCGGATCGATCGGACAATCGTCCGAAATGAGGGGCAATGCCCGTTTGCGCATTCGGCCACTTCTCCTTAATGTGCAGCCCGCGACAGAGAATTGCCCGCAAATCAGGATGTTGCGAAATAGGTGGGACTATTCGCAAACAGATGCGGCAATTCGGTAAAACAAGATGTTTCGGGCAGGAGATTTTCAGTGAAGCGTGATTTTCAGGCACCTGGACGGTCACCCGTTTATGCGCGCGATGCTGCGGCGGCGACTTCTCACCCCCTGGCGACCAGCGCGGCGCTTGAAATTCTCCGGGACGGCGGTAATGCGGTAGATGCCGCGATCGCTGCCGTGGCCGTTCAGTGCGTTGTGGAACCGCACATGACAGGCATCGGCGGCGATTGTTTCGCGATTGTGACGGAGCCGGATGGCCGCCTGACCGGCTTCAACGGCTCCGGCGCTGCGCCACGGGCGGCGACCCCCGAGAAGCTTGCCGAACTCGGTGTCACGGAGATTACCGACGCGTCGCCGCACGCGGTCACTGTACCTGGAGCGATCCGGGCCTGGGAGACGATGCACAAGGCTCACGGCTCAATGGCATTCAGCGCGCTGTTCAAGCGCGCGGTCCATTATGCGCGCGAAGGCTTCGCGGTCGCGCCCCGTGTTGCCCGTGACTGGGCTCGCAATGTCGAAAAACTCGCTGGTGACCCGGTCTCGGCCGCACGTTATCTCATCGACGGTGAAGCGCCTGCAATCGGAACCATCCTGAAGTATCCCCGGCTCGCCGACACCATTGAGGCCATCGCCGAAGGCGGTGCGGACGCGTTTTATACCGGCCGGATTGCGGCGGACATCATTACGGCGCTGAAGAGCCGTGGCGGTCTGATGACGGAAGACGATCTTGCCGCCTGCCACACCACAGCCGTTTCTCCCGTTCTGAGTGACTACAAAGGGTACACGGTCGCGGAATTGCCGCCGAACGGCCAGGGCGTCGTCGCGCTGGTCATGCTTGGCATCCTCGACAGGTTCGATCTCGAGAGCCTGGATCCGCTCGGACCGGAACGGTTCCACCTGGAAATGGAAGCCGCCCGGATTGCCTATGCGGTGCGCGACAAATTTGTTGCCGACCCGGCCTATATGGACGTCTGTCATACCCGGCTGATCGGCTCGGACTATCTGGAACAGCTTGCTGGCCTAGTGTCCAGGGACAAGCGCATGCCCGCGCTGCCGCAATCCGAACTCGTGCCGCAGACGGACACTGTGTATATCACCGTGGTCGACAAGGACGGTCTGACGGTTTCCTTCATCAATTCGCTGTTCAGCGATTTTGGCTCCGGGATCGTCGCTCCGGATAGCGGAGTGCTGCTGCACTGCCGGGGCAAGTCCTTCAAGGCGGCGCCGGGCCATGCCAATTCGATTGCCGGCGGCAAGCGGCCGCTGCATACGATCATTCCGGCCATGGTGCTGAAGGATGGCGACCCGTGGCTGTCCTTCGGGGTCATGGGCGGGCACTATCAGGCCTGCGGCCACACGCACCTTCTGACCAATATCATCGACTACGGCATGGACGTTCAGGCGGCGATAGACTTCCCGCGCATGTTCTTCGATCTTGCGAGCCACGACCTGCAGGCGGAAAAGCTGATTCCGCCGTCGACCCTGGATGGCCTCAGGGCACTGGGCCACAAGGTCTCGCCTGCCGCGGCGCCGATCGGCGGCAGCCAGGCCATCATGATCGCCAAGGCGCGCCGGCTGCTGACCGCCGGGTCCGACCCGCGCAAGGACGGGCACGCGGCGGGTTTTTAAGCCGCCCGGCCGCGTCATTTTGATCCTTGCGCAGTCCGGCTGCCGAGTGTTGAAGTGCGCCTCGGACGCACTCCGCACCAACTGAGGTTTCCTTATATGTCCGGTCTTTCAAGGCGAGAGTTTCTGCTTGGCAGCACGGGGGCCGTGGCGGCTTTTTCCGTTGGCGCCTTCGCTGCCGGTCAGGCGCAGGCCGCGGATCACGCCCTGACGCTGTCCCATCTCGATCATTCCATTCTGCCGGATACGGTGACGCGGGGCATGATGAGCTTCCTGCCGGGGGAGGCACCGCCGGTGCTGCGGATGAAGCAGGGCCGGAAGACCGTCATTGAGGTCACCAACGCCCTTGAGGAAGCCACCACGGTTCACTGGCACGGGCTGAGGATCGCCAATCAGATGGATGGTGTTCCCTACCTTACCCAGTACCCGATGGAAGCGGGACAGTCCTTCCGCTACGAATTCACGCCGCCTGATGCCGGAACCTTCTGGTACCACCCGCATTGCAACACGCTGGAACAGATCGCCCGTGGCCTCACTGGGGTTCTGGTCGTGGAAGAAGACGAGGATCCGGGGTTCGATCAGGACCTGCCACTCAATATTCGCGATTTCCGGCTAGGCGGTGACGGTCAGTTCATCGACTTCTACAAGCCTCGAAATGCCGCGCGCGGCGGCACGCTCGGCACCGTTTCGACCGTCAATTGGCAGCACCAGCCGGACTACGATCTGGAGGCGGGCAGCCTTGTCCGGCTGCGCCTTGCCGTAACCGATCTGACCCGGGTGGGAACCTATGAGATAGAAGGCGCGGAGGCCTGGGTCATTGCTATTGATTCCCATCCCCTACCCAAAGCCTTGCCGGCAAAGGATCTGGTGTTGGCACCGGGACAGCGTGCGGATATCGCACTTCGGGTGCCGGATGGGGAAGAAGAGGCAGCGGCACTGATATTGCGCCGGTCCAGCGGCGCGAAAGTTCTGGCCCGCTTCCGGCCGAAAGGCGCCAGTCTTGGCCGGGATCTGAGGGATGTGAAACCGTTGCCCCTGAACCCGGTGCCAGAGCCCGATCTTGCCAATGCGGAAGTGATTGATTTTGTTTTCGGCTGGTCGCCGGAAGGCGATGCGCCGCAGGCGAGCATCTGTGGTTCGCTTGGCTATACCTTCTGGTCGATCAACCGGGTCGCCTGGCTGGGCGACAGGCCGGGGCCGCTAGATCCGCTGGCAACCCTGAAAGAGGGCAAGTCCTATATCCTGCGGCTTCGGAACGAAACGCCCAATGCGCATCCGATCCATTTGCACGGGGTTTCATTCCGGCTGCTGCGCTCCAACAAGCGCCAGCTGCCGCCGCTCGTCACCGATACGGCG
>JBNLAU010000168.1:0-4968 GCA_050302295.1 Roseibium sp.
CCGGGGAGGAGTTTCACGTCTTCAAGGCGTGTGATATCTTCCGGCGCCAGTTCCACCTTGCCCAGGAAATAACTCTCGCCCGTACGGTCATCCACGAGGGCATCGGCGGATATGGAGCGCAGCGTACCGTAAATGAGTGGAAGAGTTCGCTGACGGTAGGCCGTCAGGATCACGCGGGCGGACATCCCCGGCCTTATCCGTTCGATGTCGGTGGGACGCACCCTGGCATCAATAACCACCCCGCTGTCGTTCGGAACGATGTCCAGCAATGGTTGACCCGGTTCCATGACCCCCTTTTCGGTCGTCACCCGCATGTTCATCACCGTGCCGGTCACCGGTGCCCTGACCACCGTTCGCTTGAGAATGTCTTCGCGTGAAGGCAACTGACCCTTGAGTTCGGCCAGAATCCTGCGCGTGTCGGCGAGTTCCGACCCTATTTTTTCCTGACGCTCCTCCGTGATCGTCAGCAATTGCAATTCGGTTTCCCCGATAGCCTGTTCGTTTTCGGCGATCTTGGCCCGATTGCTGGCCTTTTTTGCCGTAATATCGGCGCGATACCGCTTCAGCGCCAGAAGACGCGGCTTCCGTTCAAGTCCTTTTTCCAGAAGCACGAGAGAAGCCTCGATTTCCTCCTCGATCAGCACCAGTTGCTCATCCTCCGCCGCGATCACGTCCCGCAAGCCCGCATTTTGCTCCTTCAGTTGCAGGACACGCGACTTGAGGATTTGCACACGCCCCTCATGCGCGGCTTGCCGGCTGTGCAGTAACTGGCGTTGGCCTTCCAGCACCCGCTGCAGGTCATCCGACTTTCCTTTCAGGAGAAGGGGGGGGAATGTAATTTCTTCAGAACCGATCCGCTCTGCTTCCAACCGGGCTGCGGCGGCAAGAACATGATGAAGCCGCTCCCGGATTTCGGCATCGAGGGCCTTCGCCCTGGTGTTGTCGAGCGTGATCAGCGGATCGCTGGCCTGAACCTGGTCGCCTTCCTTCACATGGATCGACCGGATGATGCCGCCTTCCAGATGCTGAACGGTTTTCCGGTATCCGTCCGGGCTGATGACGCCTGGAGCAAGCGCCGCGCTCGCCAGCGGTGCCAGAGTGGACCAGCCGGCAAACACGGTCACGAACAGGACAAAGGCCGCGATACCCAGCCACCTGGGATAGCGCGTCATTGCCGCCAGCGTTGCCGAAGGCTGTATGGCCCGCTTTGGAAAGAGGAGGCGGAAAAGCCACAGTATAAATATAGCCGCCGCCAGCGCGCCGCCGCCGAGGACAAGCGCAACATTCGTGCTGCTCGGCTCGATTTCCAATGCCTGCAACTGGCTGCGCGTCGCGGCAATCAGCTCGGCAATATCGGACCTTAGCAGGTTCGACGCTGTCTGATGCAAACGGTCCACCCATGCGACTGCCCTGGAAAGGAATTCCTCGAGATCCGGCATGGCATCACTCTCCAGCTGACAGCAGTTTCCCGCGAGCGACCTGAACCGGCAGTTCCGGATCAGGCTTTTCTTTCGCGGGACCGACTTTCTCCGGCGCAGCCGACTGCACCGGGCGTACCACCTTGTCGCGTGGACCGAAGGCGGCAACCGCACCGCTGTTCAGCACGAGCACCTTGTCGGCGCAGGACAGCAGCGATACGTGGTGAGTGACGACGACGACCGTGGTCTGAAGCTTCTTGAGCCGCGCCATGACCTCGATCAGCGCCCGGTCTCCTGCCTCGTCCAGATTGGCGTTGGGCTCGTCGAGAATGACGAGAGCCGGATTGCCATAAAGCGCCCGCGCAAGCGCCAGGCGCTGACGCTGTCCGAGCGAAATCCGCTGCGAATGCAGCGATATCTCGGTTTCATAGCCGTCGGGCATCGATAGAATAAGATCGTGAACGGCAGCGAGCTTTGCCGCCTGGATGACCGCCTCGTCATCGACCTTGCGGAAGCGTGCGATGTTCTGGGCTATGGTTCCCGGTAAAAGCTCAACCTTTTGCGGTAGATAGCCAATATATGGGCCAAGTTCTTCCGGATCCCAGTCAAATACGTCCGCACCATCGAGCCGTACATTGCCCCTGAAGGGTTTCCAGGCTCCAACGGCCAGTCGGCAGAGCGTCGATTTGCCGGCGCCCGAAGGGCCAACCACCGCGCAATTCTCTCCCCGATCGATCGAGAAATTTACCCCGCTCAGAACGGGATGTTCTGTTCCAGGCGGGAGATAGAAGACACAGTCGAAGGAAAGGCCGCCCTTCGGCCGGGGGAGCGAAACATGCTCCCTGTCGTCATCTTCCGTTCCTTCAAACAGTTCCTTGAGGTTCGCCCGCGCGCTTCTGGCCGAAACAAGGGAGCGCCAGGCACCGGTCACACGCTCGATCGGAGCGAGCGCACGGCCCATGACGATCGAGGCCGCGATCATAGAGCCGGCGGTGATTTCGCCGAGAAGCACGAAGCGGGCGCCAACGGCCAGAATGGCCACCTGCAGCACCAGTCTCAGTCCGCGGGAAATGGAGAGTATTATTGTCGTCCTGTCGGCAAGGAGAACCTGTTCGGTCACGACGCCGGCCTGCCGCTCACGCCAACGATCGAAAATCGACTGTGTCATCCCCAGAGGACTGATCGTCTCACCGGCATCGACATAGCGGATTGCGGTTTCCTGATGGGATTTTGTCGCTGCCTCGACCCGCTTTTGACGGCTCCGTGTCAAGGCGTCATTGGTCAGGGCAAGGCCCAGCAGGATCAGGGCCCCGGCGGAGGCTACCACACCAAGAGCCGGATGCAGCGCCCAGATGAACGCAAGAAAGATGACGCTCCATGGCACATCGAGAAGCGCCAGGATGGCGTCGCTCGCGTAGAAACGTCTCAGATCGGAAACATCGCGCGTCCCGGCGCGGGCCTCTCTTCCGGCAAGCCGCACATCCATGGCCTGCCTCAGCATTGGTACGTTCAGTTCCCGATCGAGCCAGCCGGCGACCCGGCCGAGGATCATGCGCCGAGCCTGCTCCAGCACGGCGTAGATCGCAATGGTGAAGACGGCAATTGCAGTCAGCCAGAGCAACGTGTCAACTGAACCGCTCGACAGCACCCGATCATAGACCTGCAGCATGTAGATACTTGTCACGAGAAGCAGCAGGTTGAGAAGGCTGCTCAGCGCAACGAGCAGCGGGAGCTGACCACGCACGGCGCTCATGATTTCCGTAAAACGGGTACTGTTGGATTGCCGAGACATGGGTAATGGTTCCGTAAACTGTCCCCCCTGAAAAAGCGGCAAGCCTGACTATGTCGTCGGGCTTGCCAGGCCGGTTACACGATGGGGTCGGGGTCGACATGAACCGAGAACGTGTCATCGGTTGCATCGCCGTCGCCATCGAACAGTGTCGCCGTGAAGTCGAGGTCGAGCGACTCCGCGCTGAATGTTTCCGAGGTGATGAACTCGAGCGTCGGAACCTTGATCTTGCCCTCCTCCATCCAGAGCTGAACCGCGTCGATGGCAGGCCCGTCTTCCTCGCCAATCTCGAAGTAGCGCAGGTTGCCGGATGCGGATTCCAGATCTGCCTCGGTGACTGGATTGTCGTTGAAGTCGCTGATCGTTCCGTCCGCGTAGTAGACCCTGTAGCTCAACGTGTCTTCAGCATCCGAGAAGCCGGTCGCTGACCCCGCAATGTAGACCCGAATGATTTCGATCGGCCCGTCGAACGTCTGGTCGAGCGGGTTCACGATGAAGGACTCGCCTCCTTCGAAATTATTGTTCTTATTGCCGATACCCTGGCCGCTGATGTTCAGTTGGAAGTCTTCGGGCAGGTACGATTGCCAAGTGGTCGGATCGCTCTGGTTGGGTTGGAGCTCCGATTCCGTCAGATCCAGATTCGATGGTGATGTAGGTTCATCTGGATAGATCGGGTCCATGGACAAGGCCGCATACGGCGGATCGTATTGCGTCGGATCGACCGGCACGCCACCGACCAGTTCGACGGCGAAGAAGACGACTGTTTCGTCACCCTCTCCGGCAAGTTGCAGGGTTCGCACGGGGTCCGGACCGCCGGAATCCAGTGTTCCGCCTTCCGTGGAGAACGTCTTCTCCGATTCTGGAGGTGTCGTGAAGACCACATCGTATGTGCTGTCGTTGTTGAACGTCAACGTGAACGCCACCGTGTCGTCTTCGCCGTCACCATTGAAGTCGTCGGTGATCGTCCCCTGGAAGGTGAAGTCGCCGGTCTGCCCAAAGGTGCTGTTGGTTCCGTCGGTCAGGACGGAACCGTGAGTGTCGATTTGATAGCTGTCGAACGTTACGCTCAATGCTCCGAAGCCGTCGGTACCGGAGCCGTCAGTCCAGTCTCCTTCGGCGCCAGTGCTATAGGTTGCCGTGGTGTCAGACGTGTTTTGGGAGGTGTCTTCCACGGCGATCGTCGGTCCGTCATCTTCAATTGTGAAGATGCCTTCGGACAGATCGAGATCCGCCGTCAGGCTGTCGCCGTCCTGATCGGTCACAGTCTGCTGCAGAACCAGCGTTCCAGCGGCGACAATGATTGACTCGGCATCGTCCGGATCGGCGGTGTCACCGTGCCAGATGTTCTTGTCCTGAGTGAAGGTCACATTGCCGGACCCGTCCACCACGATGGTGAAATAGGTGTTGGTCCCGTCAACGGTGCCTTCCGAGGCAGCTGTCGAGCCCGTGACGGTCTTGCCGTCACTACTAAGATAGAGCGTGATGGAATCGCCCTGGCCGAGATCGATCGTGCTCAGCGCGTAGAGCCCTGAGGCGGTTCCGTCCAGACCGGTCTTGAACGCGTAGGTGGTCGTGCCCGCGCCGTCGGTGCCGTAATCGGGCGAACCGAAATTGCCCGAAAGGTCGTGCGTTACCGACACGATGCCGTCATCAACGCCGTCATCGATAACCGGGTTCTCGACCGGATTGGGTTCCGGGCTCTCGTCCAGCAGGAACGCATCGGCGGCAACCGCCGACACGACGCCAAGCGTCGGGCCGTCA
>JBNLAU010000169.1:0-5266 GCA_050302295.1 Roseibium sp.
ATCTCGCGCAGGAGATCCGCCTGGGCATAGGGCGACGGCAGGGACAAGCCGACGGTACGGCCGTCGGCGTTGATCCCGGTCGCAAGCAGTTTTCCGTGACTTTTGGCCCCCTCGGGCATTCCGGCGCGGGCGGCACGCAGAACAATAACAGCACCGCCTTCGGAGCGCACATAACCATCGCCATTCGCATCGAAAGCCTGGCAAAGGCCGGTCGGCGACAACATCGTGGCGCGTGAGAAGCCCACGAACGCAAATGGGCTGAGCAACAGGCTGATACCGCAGACAATCGCTGTGTCGATCTGACCGCTTTCAATGGCGCTCACCGCTTCATGAAGAGCGACGATGGATGACGAACAGGCAGTATCGACGGTAAAACTGGGACCGCGCAGATCGTAGATATAGGAAATCCGGTTTGACACGATCGATAGCGTGTTGCCGGTCATGAACTGCATGTCGGCCATTGCCGGGTCCACCAGAAAACGATGGTGATAATCCAGTGAAGAGGCGCCGACATAAACACCGGTATCGGACCCGGCCAGATCGCTTGGACGAATGTTCGCGTGCTCCAGAGCTTCCCAGACGAGCTGCAGCAACAGGCGTTGTTGAGGGTCCATCTGGACCGCTTCGCGAGGCGAGATACCGAAAAAGGCCGGGTCAAAGCCCCAGACATCCTTCAATTGCCCGGCGGCCCAGGTGTAGGTCTTGCCTGAGGTGGACTGAACCGGGTGGCCGAAGCGTGCCAGCGGCCAGCGGTCGGAGGAGACAGAGGTAACTGCACATTCGCCATTTTTCAGCAATGACCAAAATTCGTCAGAATCATTGGCTCCCGGAAGCCGGGTAGCATATCCAAGAATGTCGATGTTGGAGGTAAGTGACGCCACAGAACAACCTGTTTTTTATTTGATGGGATCGGTCAAATCATTGAGAAGTTTATCAAAATATTGATCAGCGTAGATGCATCTCAATTGACTCCCTCAAAGCCTTAACTCAACCGGGCGTAACCAATCCCTGAAATACTCGCGCCCAAGCTTATCTCATGCCCCACATCGTTTCCACCTGTCAGGAGCGTGATAGGTTCGGGAACCTTTATACTAAGCCAAAAAAATCTGGAAGGCATTATGCGAATAATCCGCAGGGCTTCAGCGCAACATCGCCAAGGCGCCAAGATTCATGCGCAACATATATGAAATTCGGAAGAAAAAAGCGCCCTGCTGTGGGCAGGGCGCTGGAAACACGATGCCGATCAGACGTTGCTGTCGGGGAACGAGGCCTTTCGTTCCGCGATGAAGGCCTGAAGCGCTTCATCGATACCCGGGTCCAGTTCAGGTCCCGTATAGGCCCTCAGCTGTTCCTTCCACTTAAGGTTTGCCCGGGCTGCCGCGTCCTGTTCCCCGTCCGCGAGCCATTGCTCGTAGGAATTGTTGTCGGCGATAGTGGAGCGGTAAAAGGCGGTCTCGAAATTGCGCCGCGTGTGAGCTGCTCCAAGAAAATGTCCGCCTGGTCCGACTTCTTCCAAAGCCTCCATCGCAAGGCTTTCTTCATCAACCTCGACTCCCCGTGCAAGGACGTGCATCATTCCTAGCTGGTCTGCGTCCATAACGAATTTTTCGTAGGAGGAGCAAAGCCCGCCTTCCAGCCAGCCGGCGGAGTGAAGGGCGAAATTGACGCCTGACAGAACAGTGGCGAGGATCGACTGAGCCGCTTCCTGTGCGGACTGGGCGTCCGGCGTCTTGGAAGCGGTAAAGGATCCGCCAGAGCGGAAAGGCAGATTCAGCCGGCGAGCGAGTTTGGCCGCTCCGTTGAGCAGAAGGGTGCCCTCCGGGCTGCCGAATGTCGGCGCGCCTGTTTGCATGGAAATGGCGCTGACAAAAGCTCCGAACACCACAGGCGCCCCCGGCCTGATGAGCTGAGTAAGGGCACAGCCGGCCATTGCCTCGGCAAGGAGCTGTGAAAGCGTGCCGGCAATCGTGACCGGGCTCATCGCGCCAGCCAGAATGAAAGGCGAGACGATGCACGCCTGATTGTGGCGAGCATAGACCTTCAGCGAGCCGAGCATGGTTGAGTCGAACACCAGAGGAGAGTTGGCGTTGATCAGCTGAATCATCACGCAGTTCTGGTCGACAAAGTCTTCACCGAAGACGATCTGCGCCATCCGCACCGAATCCTCGGCCCGTTCCGGGGCTGTGACGGACCCCATGAAGGGTTTGTCGGAATATTTGATATGGGAATAGACCATGTCAAAATGGCGCTTGTTAACCGGCTGGTCGACCGGTTCGCAGACCGTGCCGCCCGAGTGATGAAGCCAAGGCGACATATAGGCCAGTTTGACGAAGTTCTTGAAATCCTCGATCGTGCCGTAGCGGCGGCCCTGATCGAGATCCGTCACGAAGGGCGCGCCGTAGACCGGGGCAAGGACCAGATTTTTCCCGCCGATTTCGACATTGCGGGCCGGGTTGCGCGCGTGCTGCGTGAACTGGGCGGGCGCCGTCTTCAGGATTTCGCGCAACATACCTTTCGGAAAGCGGACCCTTTCGCCGTCTACCTCGGCGCCGGCCTGCTTCCAGATTTCTAGTACTTCCGGATCTTCCCGGAACTCAATCCCGATTTCTGCCAGGATACGGTCGGCATTCGCCTCGATCTTTTCCGTTGCTTCCTCACTCAGAAGATCGAGGTTGGGTATGTTCCGGGAGATATACGGGACGGTCAAACCAC
Source organism: Roseibium sp. (assembly GCA_050302295.1). Classification (GTDB taxonomy): domain Bacteria; phylum Pseudomonadota; class Alphaproteobacteria; order Rhizobiales; family Stappiaceae; genus Roseibium. The sequence continues at coordinate 2,713 of JBNLAU010000169.1, forward strand.
CCGGTGTGGAGAGATTCCGTTCACGGCGGGCACTTCTACCACGACGACGTGATTGGCCGGCATCAGACATACTTTGGCTCCCAAGATGGATTTTCGTTTAGCGCAGTCTTGATCAGGTGGTTCGAAATTCGGGCTCTAGAAGCGGCGCTCAATTCCGTAAATGCGTCATGTCGCTTTTGTTGCTCCATTTTTTCGCTCGAGTCCATTGATATCCCTGCCGGTAGCTCTTGAAAGGGCTTTGGGGTGTTGGGGCTCCGCGTTCCGTCGGGGCGCCGATGCGAAGCGACCAGCCTGAATTTCCACCTGTGAAATACACAAACGGCTGGGTCCACACCCTAGGAAAATGATCGCACGCCTTGTTTGAGTCGCCGATCGCGGAAGGAAATTCACATCCTGCTTGAATCTCGTCGACAGAGATCGCTTGTAAGCCTGCTCCATGAAGACGAAGTCCCTGTGGCGGGTGAAAATCTCTAAAATCAATAACGCGCGTAGACATCCGCGCAGGGTCTGCTATTGCACTCCGAAGGTCTGAAAATGACTGCATGTTAGGGACAAACAAGGAAAGACTGTTGCATGTCCAAGCTGGAAGATCTCCTGGCCCGGAATGGGGCGCTCCTCGCTGACGGAGGTACAGGAACCAATCTTTTTGAAATGGGACTTGTTTCCGGGGACGCGCCGGAGCTCTGGAACACCGATGAGCCGGAGAAAATCAAGGCATTGCATCAGTCCTTTGTCGATGCAGGCTCCGATATAATTTTGACCAACACGTTTGGCTGTAATCGCCATCGCCTGAAACTGCACAATGCGCAAGACCGGGTGAAGGAACTCAACATTGCAGGCGTGAAACTGGCCAGGGAAGCAGCTGATTCCGTTGAGCGCGAGGTGTTGATAGGTGGTTCCATCGGCCCGACAGGTGAACTGTTCCAACCGCTCGGCGCACTCAGCTACAAAGATGGCGTTGCGGCTTTCAAAGAACAGATCGAGGGCTTGGTGGAAGGTGGTGCCGATATTCTTTGGGCCGAAACAATGTCGGCCGTCGAGGAAATGAAGGCCGTCGCGGAAGCCGCACAGGATTTTGATTTGCCGCTCGTCATAACTGCCAGCTTTGACACTGCAGGCAAAACCATGATGGGGCTCTCGCCAGCCGGTCTTGGCGATTTGCAGGGACAGTTTGCCTGCACGCCGGTCGCAATCGGTTCCAATTGCGGGGTCGGGGCGTCCGATTTGCTGGCGGCGATCATGGACATTACCGAGGCCTATCCGGATGCAATCGTCGTCGCCAAGGCCAATTGTGGTATCCCGCAAATCAAAGGGGATGAGGTGGTTTATACCGGCACCCCTGATCTAATGGCGAAATATGTGCATATGGCATTGGATGTAGGCGCTCGGATTGTCGGCGGCTGCTGCGGTACGTCCGCAGGTCATCTGACAGCAATGCGCGGCGCCCTGGATACGCACAAGGCAGGTGCCCGCCCGACCCTGGAAGAGGTGATTGCCGAAATCGGTCCGCTGGTGTCGCCGCCGAACAGGGAAGCCGATGCTGCGCGCGCGGAAGCGGAAGGTGACGGGAGCACGTCAGGGCGCCGTCGGGGGCGCAGGCGCGGATAATCCGTTTGATAGCCGGCATACTTTGTGTGTCGCCGCCCCTTTAATCCTTCCTGGAAACGCTCGCGGCTATGCGTCACGCCGCTGAATGCGGCTATTCAAGAGGACTTTAAGAACCTCTCCTGATTCCATGTCCCGCTTTTTTAACGCCTGCCAAAGAGGACCATATTTCCGCACAAAGCATACCTGCGGCAGCAACGCGCGATGTTTTGCACGTAGTGCGTTTATCGAACCACGAAATATCGATGACGCAAGCAAAAGGTTATTGATTTTAGGAATTTGCATGCTAGTGCAACGCGAAATTCCGACCCTGGCTGCCGGGGATGGGCTTAAGGGGAGCGGGTTTTGCGGATATTTGGATTGGTATTGATTGCCGTCGCCGGTCTGGCGCCGGTTTACTGGTTTGCGCCTCTGGCTGCTGCGCGGGATCCGATCGCCCTTTTCAGCCAGTATCTCGGTTCGCTCGCCCTGATCATCATGGGGATCAACCAGTTCCTTGCCACGAGAGCTCCGGGACTTGAAACCATCTTCGGACCACTCGACCGAATTTACGTTCTGCACAAATGGCTCGGCGTAATCGCCATGGCCTGCCTGGGCCTCCATGATATAATCGATGCAGAAATGAGCGGCCTTCGTGGCGATGGGTTGGCCGATATTGCCGAAGATATCGGCGAGGTCGGCCTCTATGGCTTGCTGATTTTGACCTTCGCCTCGGTAATCACCTTCATTCCCTATCATTTATGGAAATGGAGCCACCGTCTGATCGGTATCTTTTTCATTATGGGGGCGTTTCACTTCTTCTTTATGGAGAAGCCTTTTGCGAACTCCGATCCGCTCGGGCTTTACGTGTCCTCTTTCTGCCTTGTCGGCATTGTCAGCTATGCATGGATGGCAGTGCTCCGGCCAATGGCGCCGCGCGGCCATGGCTACAAGCTGATCGACGTGAAGC
>JBNLAU010000170.1:0-9353 GCA_050302295.1 Roseibium sp.
TGGGGTAGACGTTGGAGCCGCCGGAAATATACATGTCCGATGCTCTGCCGGTGAGATAGAGATAACGCTCTTCGTCCATATGGCCGATGTCGCCGGTGCGGAACCAGCCATTGCGAAAGGAGGCGGCGTTTGCCGCTTCGTCTTCCAGATAACCGGTGCAGACCGCAGCGCCGATCACGCAGACCTCTCCGGTCTGGTGCGGCGGCAGAATATTGCCGTTTTCGTCCTGAATTGAAACTTCAATGCCGGTTCGCTCAGTGCCGCAGGTGCCAACGCGCGCTTGGGGACCGTCCTCCAATGAATGTTCCTGCGGGCGCAACACGGTGATGTTTCCGGTGACTTCTCCAAGGCCGTAATACTGAACAAGGACCGGCCCGAGCTTCTCCAGCGCCAGTTTCTGATCCTCCCGGTACATGGGCGCTCCTGCGTAGATGACGTGTCGCAGGCTGGAATGGTCGCAGCGGTCGACGGACGGATCCTCCACCAGGCGCTTAACGATGGTCGGAACCGTAAACATGTTGCTGACTTTGTGCTTTTCGATCAGTTCAAAGGCAACTGCTGGATTAAATCCCCCGCTGGGCATCAATACATGGGCTGCCCCTGATGGGAGCAGGGCAATCTGCTGCAGGCCGGCGCCGTGGGAAAGGGGGGCGATCACGAGGGAGGCATCCAGTTCACTGGTTCCAGGCAGCAGGTCCGCCATGTAGTTGACGGTGACAAAGCCGATCTGTCCCTGTGTCAGAACAACCGCTTTCGGGCGGCCGGTGGAACCTGAAGTGAAAAACAGCCAGCAGGGATCGTTGCTGTCGACCGGTGCGTTGGGAACGGGGGCTCCGATATGTTTTGAGATCAGGTCCTCATAGGAGACGCCGAAGGAACTGGCGCCGATACTGATGACGCCGGCAAGGTCCGGACGCGCCGACCTGACAGCGGTCGCCTGATCCTCAAACGCTGCATCACAGAGGAAGATCCTGGCCTTCGCCTTCTCAGCGGCATAGGCGGTTTCGCCCGGTGCCTGACGAAAGTTGCAAGGCACCCAGACAGCGCCCAGCCGGAAAGCGGCCAGCATGATTTCCGTCATCTGGTTGGAGTTCTGTGCCTGAACCAGAATGCTGTCGCCCTTGACGATTCCAAAGTCGTTCTCAAGGGCGCGCGCGAGGCCGGAAACGCGCTTGTCGAGTTCGGCCCATGACCAGGTCCGGCCTTCCCAGATAATTGCCGGGCGATGCGGCCAACGGGCCGCGTTTCTGGTCAGAAAATGCGCCAGATTGGCCACACGGTTCGAGCAGCGCTCCATCATCCGCCGAATTACCTCCAGGAATCATTGTTCGGTAACACCCAATCCTGGTGGAGCGTATGCTGGAGGTTCCGGATTTGACAAGCACAGCCTTATTGAGGCGTTCCACTGAGGCTGCAATCCATGCAAGGATGCAACCAGAGTACAAGCAGGACCAGGATCTGGAATGACTGACACCACAATCATTGACTGGGACGATGCGTATTCCAACGCGGCTCATATTGCCGATGCTGCGGATTTTCCTCCGCGCTGGGCCGAGGAAGCCCGGGAGTTTCGGACGTCGTGGATGGAAAAGGATATTGATGTCATCTACGGGGAAAGCGCCCGGCAGCGATTTGATGTCTTTCATCCGGAGGAAAAATCAAAGGGGCTCTTGATATTCGTCCATGGCGGCTACTGGCTGAAGTTTGACAAGTCTTCCTGGTCACATCTTGCTGCCGGCAGCCTCGGCAGGGGCTGGACGGTCTGCCTTCCCTCATATGATCTTGTTCCGGACGTTCGCATTGAGGACATCACACGCCAGATAGGGACAGCCATCAAAAAGGCTTCGGAACGGGTCGATGGACCGATCCGTCTGTCGGGGCACTCCGCGGGCGGCCATCTGGTGACACGCATGTTGTGCGAGGATACACCGCTTCCGGGCGAAGTGCTGGAGCGGATCGCGCGGGTGGTTTCCATCAGCGGCTTGCATGATCTGCGTCCGCTCACGAACACGCAGATGAACGAGGCGTTTCAGATGACAGAGGCCGATGCGGCCAATGAGAGCCCGGCACTTATGAACCCCGTGAACGACTGCCCGGTCACCGCATGGGTCGGAGGCGATGAACGGCCGGAGTTTTTGCGGCAATCCAGGTTGCTCGCCGAAGCATGGCCGACGGCAGACAGTCACGCGCAGCCGGGCCGGCACCACTTTGACGTTATCGAGGATCTGAAAGACCGGGAGAGCGATCTTATTTCCGCACTCTTGAAGGACTGACATGATGAGCGAGGGATGCCAGATGCGCACGGAAAGCGACAGCCTTGGTGAAATCGATGTCCCTGAGGACAAATACTGGGGCGCTCAGACCCAACGATCGCTCATACACTTTTCAATCGGAACGGATCTTATTCCGATAGAACTCATTCATGCTTATGGCATTTTGAAAAAGGCTGCCGCACTGACCAATTCCGAATTGGGATTGCTGCGCGAGGATCTTGCGGAGCTGATTGTTAAAGCGGCCGATGAAGTGGCGGACGGGAAGCTCGATGATCATTTCCCGCTTCATGTGTGGATGACCGGCAGCGGTACCCAATCGAATATGAACGTCAATGAAGTGATTTCGAACAGGGCAATAGCCCTTTCGGGCGGCGTCCTCGGGTCGAAGGACCCTGTGCACCCGAACGACCACGTCAATATGTCCCAGTCCTCCAACGACACGTTTCCCGCGGCCATGCATATGGCGGCCGCGATCCAGGTCAAACAGCGATTGTTGCCTGGTGTTCGACGCCTTTACAAAAGTCTCGATGAGAAAGCCGCGGCGTGGGGACAAATCATCAAGATTGGCCGCACGCATATGCAGGATGCGACCCCTCTGACACTCGGACAGGAGTTTTCCGGTTATGCGGAGCTGCTGCATCAGGACATATCGCGGATTGAGCACGCACTGATCGATGTTTACGGATTGGCGCTGGGCGGTACTGCGGTGGGCACGGGGATCAATACGCATCCGCAATTTGCTGACATGTCTGCCCGGAAGATCTCAGAACTTACCGGGTTGCCCTTTGTCTCCGCTCCGAACAAGTTCGCGGTGCAGGGCAGCCATGATGCTTTGGTGATGCTGAGCGGGGCGCTGAGGACGCTGGCAGTTTCGCTCTTCAAGATCGCAAATGATATCCGACTGCTGTCCTGTGGTCCGCGCTGCGGCTTTTATGAGTTGATTATTCCATCGAACGAGCCGGGGTCTTCCATCATGCCGGGGAAGGTCAACCCGACTCAATGCGAGGCCCTGGCCATGATCGCCGCTCAGGTAATGGGCAACGACGTTGCCGTCGGAATCGGCGGTGCAAGCGGGTATCTGGAGATGAATGTCTACAAGCCCCTGATGATCAGCTCAATTCTTCAGTCGGTCAGAATCATGGGCGATGGCTGTGCCAATTTTTCCAGGTATCTTGTTGAGGGGATGGAGCCGAACGAAAAGAGAATTCGGGAATATCTGGACCTGTCCTTGATGCTGGTTACCGCTCTCAGTCCGGTCATCGGCTACGACAAAGCCAGCCATGCCGCCCATCACGCTTTCGAACATGACCTGACGCTGAAACAGGCGTGTCTTGAGCTTGGTTATGTCAGCGACGCGGAATTCGACCAGGTTGTCGACCCGTCGAAGATGATCCATCCAGAGCTGTAAAAGCTGTTTCCCACGATACATGCTTGAAGAGAGGCTCGGTTGCGCCCGTTCAGAGGTCAACCGAGATCACGTAACCTGCCTTGCGTTTGCGAGGGCTGGCGGCCGTGGCCCGATAGGCCGATGATCCGAGCTGAGAAACGGTCCGGGAACCATCATCTACGTGAGGTTCAATATCCAGGGGTGCCATGAGTTGGGCCAGGAACACAGAACTTTGCCGGTAGCTCTCTGACACAGGCTCGTACCGAACTGACCAGACGGGTTCCATGAAAGCGGGTATGGCTGATCCAGCAGACGCCCTCCATATGATTTCGGGCTCCTTAAGAAGTTCCAACTCACGCAACATGTCGGTCTCCCAAGTTCAGGAACCGGGTTGATTCGTACCGTCTGACGCCTTTTTTGTTTTGGTTTGCACGGTTTGGTGCGAGGTGCCCGGCAACTCAATACCCCCATGCCGAGCAAAATAATACTAAAGTATTTCCTTGAAGGAGTCACTACCTTAAATTGTACGATGCATTAAAATAAACCTATATATAAGCAGGCCTTCTTATAATTTACAGTGTTGATTTTCTTGCCCTAAGAAAGAGAGGTGCCACGGTATTTGATATTTATGACAATCATCTATGATCGTTGTATCTGACTCTAGGTAAGTTTCGATGTTCGCTGTTTGGTATGTGGAGAAGCCGCAAGGCGGTTGTTGTCAGTTAACTGCCTTGCAGCAGGCGGAATTTTGGCCTGGTCAGCAGGCGGATAGCAAAGAGCAGGGGGTGAAGACGTTGTCTCGAGGATGTCTGCTTAGGGTCAGGACCCATTAATTAGACTGAAATGGTAGGGAGGAATTTGTTCGGATACGAGGCGCAAAGCTGCAGGAAACCGTCCGGTTTCCAAAGATTTGCAACGACGTTACCGGGCAAATTCCCCCTATCCCGGAGGGACGCAAAAACGGCTTCGATCTGCAACGTCAAACCGCGTGGGCCGGGCAGGAAGCCCGCTTGTCGCGCTTTTCCTCGCAGCTCATCGCCGTTTGCTGCGCCATTTTAATCAAATTAATGAGTCCTGACCCTAAATCAATCTGCGCTGGGCGAGGTTGCGCATCAGGTGGCTGATGCCGAATGTCCATTCCGGGCATTCGGTGGACAGCCGAACGGTGTTCTGCAGTTTGCCGAGTCCAGGGGCCGAGATAGTCACAACATCTCCCAGCTTGTGGGTGAAACCTTCGCCGGCTACGTCCCGGTCCTTTGTTGGAGCAAACAGCGTGCCCAGAAAGAGGACGATGCCGTCAGGGTACTGATGATGCCGTCCGAGCGTCTGTCGTACGAGGTCCTGCGGATCGCGGCTGATTTCCTTCATCGACGAGTGCCCTTCCAGCACAAAGCCGTCGGCACCTTCGACCTTGAGGTCCAATTCCGCAGCGCGCACGTCGTCGAGGTTAAAACTTGCATCAAACAAGCGGAACATAGGACCGATGGCGCAGGATGCGTTGTTGTCCTTCGCTTTTGACAGGAGCAGGGCCGAACGGCCTTCAACATCGCGAAGATTGACGTCATTGCCGAGCGCCGCCCCGACAATATTGCCCGACGAAGAGACCGCGAGCACAACTTCCGGCTCCGGATTGTTCCATTTGGAAATGGGATGCAGGCCGACCTCCGCGCCAGGACCGACTGATGAAAGGACCTGGGCCTTTGAAAAGACTTCGGCATCCGGTCCTATGCCGACTTCCAGATACTGGCTCCAAAGGCCTTCGGCAATCAGAGCTTCCTTGACCCTGGCGGCCTGCTTGGATCCGGCCTTGATGTTGCGCAGACTGTCGCCGATTGCAGCCCCGACCCGCCCACGGATTTCGTCCGCTTTTTGCGGGTTTCCAGCTGCCTTTTCTTCAATCACGCGTTCCACCATGGAACTTGCGAAGGTGACACCGCAGGCTTTGACGGACTGGAGATCGCAGGGGGCGATAAAATGCGTGGCAGACAAATCGCCAGGTGCGGCGGCAGCGAGCCGCTCCAATGTCCCCAAGGATGGACCGTCGGCGGCAGCCACATAGGCGGCCGGGTCACTCATTTCGAAGATGTCGCGGACGGTCGGTGCGGTCTTGGATGTAATATCGAGTACCTGATCGCCGCGCAGCGTAACAATCGCCGGACCACTGACATCTGATCGCCAGACGCGGCCAAGAAATGTTCCGTTCTGATCGGCTGGGTCAAGAAAGCTCATATTCGGTCCTGGTTTTGTGTTCTTCGTTGTGGTTCGGGCGCATGCCGTTTGCCCTGCGAGGCGCACGCGCCTGATGCCTGCGGTGAAACGAGCGCTTGAGGGTTGGATTGCGCACAACCATTCCATCCACCAATCTATGTATTAGGATTCAGTTCCGGACAAGATGTGTCGCGGCCCGCAGTCCTGCTGTTCACCCGCTGGCCCATTCAGTTGATGGGCTGTTTGCGTACCACCGGACGCGCTCTCAGGGAAGTAGGGAGGAGTTGGTCGGAGCGTGTCGGGAAACCGGTCAGATTGGTGAAGCGTCAGTTCTGACGGCGAACGCTTTCAGACAGTGTCCATTTTTTCTTTAGTCTATGCAGCGACGATCTTTTCGGCGGCAGTTCTATTCGGCATGAGCATGGCTTGCATCCTGGAACGTGCCTGCTCGGCGTCACCTGCGGCAATTGCCTCAGCCACGGTGATATGGTTGCAGTTGTAGCTCTGTTCTTTCAGAGCGTGCTTGCTGCCGGCGGAGTAAGAAAAGATTAGGACCGCATAGATGAGGTTTTGCAGTTGGGCCAGCATCAAATTGCCGCTCGCCTGAAGGATGGTGGAATGAAAAGCGTAGTCGGCGCCGATGTTGTTCGCCTCCTCGTCTTCAGCGTCGATGCTCTCAGCCGCGGCAAGGATCTTCTGGCGCTGCTCCAGACTGGCATTTTCTGCGGCGAGCGCCGCAGCTTCCGGCTCGAAGATGAATCGCAGTTCCGCTGCTTCGCTAAAGATCCTAGCGGCGAGGGGGCTGTCCGGATCGTGCCAGCGGATAACATCCGGATCGAGAAGGTTCCAGTCGTCGAAGGAGCAGACTCTCGAACCATAGCGGCGGGCAGTTCGGATGAGACCTTTGCCGCTTAACACCTTGATCGCTTCGCGAACAACGGTTCTGGAGACACCAAGGGAGCCAACAAGTTCGTCTTCCTTCGGTAGAATTGCTCCCGTCTTGTAGTAGCCGCGGGCAATGCGTTGTCCCAAGTGCTCCACCGTGTCTTTCACGGCGCCGGTTGGCAGAGAGGTGAGGACCTTGTCCGGTAACTCAAAGGAAAAGTAGTTTGCTTCGTTCATTCAGCCCACCCAGATTATCAGGCCTCCGGTTCCTAGGCAGAACTTGTGGAGGCAAATTTGAAATCTGTCATCGTTTTACAAGGGATTCTTAAAGAACACTAGAAATAACTATCTCGATCGTCCTCTTGGTAATACCGAATTTTCTTCCAGCTGACGCGAATTAGTTCCGATGAGTTATTTATGATTGTGTAATGTGTTTAATTGACCATCAACTTTTACTTGTGTTCAAGGTTCTCTTGAATTCTTCTATCCGGGGCATGGAGCATTTGTTTGCGCAGGCCAATGGGCTCGCGGGAAGGGGGGGGCGGGCCGCGTGGTGTTGCCGCCAATATCCTGGGGCTCTGAAAACTCTGGATATCCAGCTCATGGCAAACGTCCGCAGCTTCGAGAAAGTGTCACCGCGAATGGTCGGTGTTATTGTTGATGGGGCGTTGATGACCGGTATGGCGCAAACGTCGAAGTGCTGGAGCCGGACACGCCGTTGCCCGCTCAGATGCTATTGGCACCCGGCTTCGAAGCGAGTTTGATCACGGTCCATGCTGCTGACAACGGGATTTCTGACAAAGCCGGTAATCCGGCTCGGGAAGCTGTGCTAGGCGCTGTCAGTAATTTGATCGATGGTAGCCTCGGATATTCGGCTTCCTCAGGCAAGATCAGCGGAGCCGAGGTGGGAGCCACGACCGGGAAGATGATTTTGACGCATCTGAAACCTCGAAGGAAATGGACATGAAAAGCGCTCTGACCTTCTTAGCGGCGACATTCATCTTGAGTGCAATGTTTGGCAGCTTGCCGGCTACCGCCGAGGTTCAGAATGTTTGTGAACGCGAAATGCTCTCGGCGGCGCAAAAATATCGCGTGCCGCTGGGTGTTCTTTATGCCGCCGGGCTGAACGAAGCGGGGCGGCGCAATTCCCTTTATCCTTATGCGCTAAACATTGAGGGAAAACAGATGTTTCCGCCAAACCTCCGGGCCGCAAAAAAGGACGTTCTTGCAGCGCGCCAACGCGGCAAGAAGCAGATCGATATCGGCTGCATGCAGCTCAACCACCGTTATCACGGTGACAAGTTCCGATCATTGGAGCAGATGCTCGAACCGCGCGCGAATGTGCAATATACGGCGCGCTTCCTGAAAGGGCTTCGTCAACATGATGGGTCCTGGACCATGGCCATCGCGCGCTTCCGTGCCGACCCTGGCAACCAACAGGTAAAACGGGGCCATGTCTGTGCGGTGATCCGGAACATGGTTGCTTCCGGTTTCGGCGACTGGACCAAGAAGTCAAGGCGACTCTGCGGTGCCTGAGAAATCACCTCGCCGCACCCTAATCCGAAGCTTGCAGTTGACGGCAGTGAAGCCAGCGCGCTTTTCTTGAACCTGGCGCGACGGCAACTATTGCGCAAGCTGTTCACAGCGCAATGGCAATACAGTTTCTGCAACGCCTTATTTTCCGGTTGTGAACTGCTCGGCGATATGGTCTCGCAAAGTGAATGTCCCGTGTGCCGGAGGGCAGGGCGTGCGAATGCGGTGCAGAGTGCCGGAATGCCTTGTTCCTGGAGATAGTTACATCAAGAAATGCCCCTTGATATCGTGAAATACAATTCAAATACTGTACAGCTTCTCCAGCAACGCTGACGTGCAAAGGGCTGTTTCAATTTACAATTGATTTTTATGGAAAATTTAGAAAATCTGCCCAAAATGAACTATAGTCTATAGGTCCGAATTTTCAGCTGAATTGGGTTGATTTGCTGAAGAAGAGCAATAAGGGCAATGCGGTTGGTCCAGTGGATCAAGTATTGCTTGCAAAGCCGGAGGAGGAGACCTGTTTCCATCCTGTGACAGGGCGGTCGCGGCGCAAGCAGTAACGCGCGATCTTCGGAAATCGGGCATCAGTTTGAGGTGGGCGTCTTGAGTCTAAGCGGCAGTACGTCGTTGCCATATACACCTAAAGAAATGGGCCGCGCCAGCCTATCGAGAACGTTCATTCTCTATACGCTCGGCCTGTTCGCAATTCTCGGTGTCATTTTCGTCGTCATTTTGACGAAGGTCACCTGGGATGCCTCCCATGCGCGTGCCATTCGCGTCACAGAAGCCTTTTTCCAAGCCACCAAGCGTCCATTTGAGCGCGCGATCTGGACCGTGAACGCAGACACCACGTTGCAGCTGATCCGTGGATTGGAAAGTCTTGAAGTCGTGGAGAAGGTCTGGGTCGAGACACCGGACACCGGAAATTTCGGAGAACCCGTTCGCGGACCGCGCGCTGCCAAAGCGCTGAGTTACACGCTGAATTCGCCCAGCACGATCCTGCACAAGGATGCCATCGGCCAAGTGTTTATCTTGATCGACCGCGAAACTATTTCCTACGAAAT
>JBNLAU010000171.1:0-8550 GCA_050302295.1 Roseibium sp.
GAGCTGGTGAAACGGTGCTGCTGAAAGGGAGCAGCGGAAGTGGCAAAACCAGTCTGCTGGATTGCATGCTCGGCTTTCACAGTCTGAGCGAAGGCGGAATTTGGATAGCGGACAAGGACCTGAATCATATTCAGCAATACATTCGCCAGAACGTGATGTGGCTGGGCCAGGCACCGCGGTTGTTCCACGGAAGTTTGAAGGCCAATTTGCTGAAGGGCGTTCAAGACCCGGGATCTATCAGTGAGCAAGACTTTTGGGCGGCTCTGCAATTGGCCGGAGCTGACGAACTGGTGCGGCGACTGCCTCAGGGCCTGGCAACGCCGCTGGGGGAGGACGGTTTTGGACTGTCCGTCGGCGAAGTCCGCCGCCTTGCACTAGCTCGCGCCGCAATGCGCAAGAATGCGGTCATCCTCCTTGCTGACGAACCGACAGCCGGCCTTGACCGGGAAACGGCAGCCGATGTCATCAAGGGCCTGACGGCACTGGCCAAAGAGCGCACTACCGTCATCGCCACGCATGATCCCGCGGTCCTGGACATGCCGGGCACGCAGATTGAAATGGCAAAGATTCGGTGCCGGGTAGGGGAGCCGGTCGCGGTATGAGGGCGGTCTGGCAGATTATTCAGGCGCAATACCGGCACGACCCGCTGTTTTTCGGGCTCGGGATTCTGGTCGCCATTCTTCCTGCCGCAGCCGGGGTTTTGCTGCTGGGTGTGTCAGGATGGTTCATCACGGCGGCAGCGGTGGCCGGCACCTCCGGCGTCTTTCTCAATATTTTCGCGCCCAGTGCGATCATTCGAGCGCTGGCGATTGTCCGGACAGCCGGGCGCTACGGAGAGCGGGTACTGACCCACGATGCCACGTTTCGTTTTCTCGCCGGGCTCCGCAACCGCATCTTCTCGGCGATGGCAGGCGGCAAGGAACGTGGACAGCGCTCCGGCATGTTGCTGAACCGTCTGACACTGGATATCGCCGCTCTGGACACGCTCTATCTGCGGCTGGTCGTTCCGATTGCACTTGTGGCTGTCATCTCGGTGGCCCTCTTGCTGGCGTGGGCTTCTGTATCCGGACTGTTGGTGCTGATGGGCTTTGTGTTCCTTGGCGCCTGGGCTGCGCTTGCCTGGATTTCCTTTGCCCGCGCCGACAAAAAGAATGCCCGGCGCGTGGACGCTGCTTCCGACGCTATGCGGCTCAGAACGGTGGATCTTGTCGCCGGCCGAAGGGATCTCGCGATTTATGGCGGCCTTGCAGATGCAGCGCAGACAGTTTCTGCTGCTGATGAACGGCTTGCAGATGCCATGGAAACGCAAGAGGAGCGGTCTACAAGACTTTCTGGCTATTCTGCATTGATTGGGCAACTCTTCCTGGCCTCGACACTTGCCGTGTGCGTTTGGCTGGTCGTTGGGGGTGAAATCACGGCATCACTCGCAGCTGGGCTGGTTCTGGTTGTCATGGCGTTGCCGGAACTCTTTTCGATGACTTTGCCGGGGCTTGCAAACCTGCCGCGTGTCGCGCTGGCCGCAGCACGAACCAGTCGTCGCATGAATGTGGATGGTATTTCCGCCATACGAGAAACGCCGAGCGAGGGTGAGGGTGCGCGGTTGCCGAATGCCAAGGCTTTGTCATTCCGGAATGTTTCTTTCCGCTATCCGGGGGCAGGCAAAAATGTGCTGCAAAATTTGTCTCTGGACATCGCCAAGGGGGAAATCGTCGCGATTGCCGGGCGCAGCGGTTGCGGCAAAAGCACGCTTGCCTCATTGGCTGCGCGGCTCCTTGAGCCCGGGGAAGGCCGCGTTTCCCTGAATGGAGAGGACCTTCAGGACATCGCTGAAGACAATTTGCGCCGCAATGTCACCGTTCTCAGCCAGAGGGCCTATTTGTTCAACGATACAGTTGCCGCGAACCTGCGCGTCGCCGACCCTAAGGCAAGCGATGCCGAGCTCTGGCGGGCTCTGGATCAGGCCGCGCTCGCGGACCGTATAGCCCGCAACCCGGAAGGATTGCGGACCGTATTGGGAGAAGGCGGGATCGGACTATCCGGCGGCGAACAACGCCGCCTGGCACTCGCGCGTGCGTTTCTGACCCGTCCGGTGTTGTACATTCTGGACGAAATGACCGAAGGTCTGGATGAGGAGACCGCCAAGGACGTCCTGTTCCGGTTCAGTGCCTGTCGCGGGGACACCGCGGTTCTGATGATCGCGCATAAACAGCGCGAAATTGATTTGGCCGACAAGGTTCTGCATCTGACCGGTAAGCGGCAGGCAGGTAATCCCTGAGTCACGGCAATTCTTTACAAATCTCAAGGGATTATCTTCCGAGGCTCTGCGTTTGCAAGCTGCCGACCACGATCTGCCGCATTGACCTGGTGTGAACGCTGGGTCACGATTGAAACTTGTAAAGACTCAATTTTCGGGACGGCTGATCTACCGGATCGGCAAGTGCATTTGCGCTCGTTTTCAATACGATTGCGCTTGCAGGATCTGTAGGAAAATTGAGTTTTCAGTCTTGCTTCATGCCCGGGCGATGTCCGGCCTATAAAGGGGAATACGATGGAGTTAAGCGTCGTTGACCTGTCTCGGCTGCAATTTGCCATGACAGCGCTCTACCACTTTCTCTTTGTGCCATTGACCATCGGACTCGCCATTCTGCTCGCGACCATGGAAACGGTCTATGTGATGACCGGACGTGAGATCTGGAAGCGCATGGTCAAGTTCTGGGGAACGCTGTTCGGCATCAATTTTGTTCTGGGCGTCGCGACCGGTCTGACAATGGAATTCCAGTTTGGCATGAACTGGGCCTATTTCAGCCAATATGTCGGCGATGTCTTCGGTGCTCCGCTTGCCATTGAGGGCCTGATGGCCTTTTTCCTCGAAGCTACTTTTGTGGGTCTCTTCTTCTTTGGGTGGGACCGCCTTTCCAGGCGGCAGCACCTGGTTGCCACATGGGCGGTCGCGCTCGGAACCAATTTCTCCGCGCTCTGGATCCTGATCGCCAACGGCTGGATGCAGCATCCTGTCGGCGCGATATTCAATCCCGATACCATGCGCATGGAGGTCGACAGCTTCTTTGACGTGCTGTTCAATCCCGTGGCCCAGGCCAAATTCGTGCACACCGTTTCGGCCGGCTACGTTACCGCCGCCATGTTCATGATCGGTATTTCCGCCTGGTACATGTTGAACGGCAGGCATCTGCAGATCGCCAAGCGGTCTATGGCAATAGCCTCCGCATTCGGCTTTGCCTCCGCGCTATCGGTTGTCGTGCTGGGAGACGAAAGCGGCTACGAGGCCAACCTGAACCAGCAGATGAAACTCGCCGCCATTGAGGCCATGTGGGAGACCGAGCCGGCTCCTGCTTCCTTTAACCTGGTTGCGTGGCCGGACATGGAAAAGCGCGAAAACCTGTTCGCGATCGAGGTGCCCTACGTCATGGGGCTGATCGCGACCCGGTCACTGGACACGATTATTCCAGGCATCAACGATCTCGTGGAGAAGTCCAAGGACAGGATCCGGCAGGGCGTGATTGCCTGGGATGCATTGCAGAAGATCAGGCACGGCTCTGAACCGGTCAGCGATGACCTGCGCCAAACCTTCAGACAGAACTCCAACTCATTGGGGTATGCGTATCTGCTGCTGCCCTTCACGGACAATCCGGTGGAGGCGACCGCCGAACAGGTGGACGCGGCTGCCTGGTCGACCGTTCCCGAAGTCCTGCCGATGTTCTACGCTTTCCGGATCATGGTCGCCTGCGGTTTCTTCTTCATCCTGATCACGGCGGTCTTCTTCTATTATTCCTCGTCCGGAAAACTGGACACTTTGAGCGACAAGCGCCGGTGGCTGCTGCACATTGCGGTCTGGGCCATTCCATTGCCGTGGATTGCGTGTGAGATGGGCTGGTTCGTGGCCGAATATGGCCGCCAGCCCTGGATCATCGAAAGCATGTTGCCGACATCCGCCGCGGTTTCCAGCTTGTCGGTCGCAGAAGTATTGCTGACCCTTGCCGGTTTCGTGGCGCTCTACAGCGTGCTGCTGGTGATCGAGATCACCTTGATGATCAAATACATCAGGATTGGTCCCTACGACGGCGAAGCCACTGAAACCCCGCCGCCCGCATCCATGCAGCCGGGCGCCGGTGTAGCCCAGATTCCAGCGGAGTAAGACATATGGTTCTCTACGAATTGATCGATTACTCGACGCTGAAAATGATCTGGTGGTTCCTTCTCGGCATCCTGCTGATCGGCTTTGCCGTGATGGATGGTTTCGACATGGGCGTGGGGGCGATGCTGCCGTTTGTTGCCGAAACCGACATCGAACGGCGGGTGGTCATAAACACGATTGGCCCGACCTGGGAGGGCAATCAGGTGTGGTTCATCCTGGGGGGCGGTGCGATTTTCGCTGCATGGCCGCCGCTTTATGCGATCAGCTTTTCCGGGTTTTACCTGGCGATGTTTGTTGTGCTCGCAGCCATGATCCTGCGGCCGGTCGCCTTTAAATACCGCTCCAAACGACCGGATCCGTCATGGCGTACCGCCTGGGACTGGGCGCTCTTTACCGGCTCCTTCGTGCCGGCGCTTGTTTTTGGTGTGGCGGTTGGCAACGTGCTTTTGGGCGTGCCGTTCAAGCTCGATCCCGACTTGCGCATGACCTATGAAGGGTCCTTTTTCGGCCTCTTCTCACCATTCTCAATGCTTTGCGGTTTGCTGTCCGTTGCCATGCTGGTGATGCACGGCTCGGTCTGGCTGGTTATGCGTGCTTCAGGTGCTATTGCTGCGCGTGCGCGCCGGGTCGGCACGTTCGCCGCGGGGCTCGGAATCGTTCTGTTCGCGCTTGGCGGTTATCTGGTGGCCAGCGGCTATGTGGAAGGTTTCCGGATCACGTCCGAAATCGATCCGGACATGGCTGCCAATCCGCTGGCCAAACAGGCGATCACAGAGGGTGGGGCCTGGATGCGTAACTACACCGTGCACTCGGTCCTTTGGCTGGCTCCTGCGCTTGGTTTCCTTGGCATGCTGGCGACGCTGGTGCTCTTGCAGACGCGGATGGAGATGCTGATTTTTGCTTTCTCCAAAATCGCAATCTTCGGCATTATTGCGACGGTTGGCGTGTCGATGTTCCCGTTTATTCTGCCATCTTCGGTCCAGCCGGAAGCCAGCCTGACAGTCTGGGATGCGTCGTCCACCCACCGGACGCTGTTCAATATGTTGGTGGCAACCGTAATCTTCCTACCCGTTGTCCTGGCCTATACCGCCTGGGTCTACAAGGTGCTCTGGGGCAAGGTGGATGAGGAAACCATCGAACGCGATAATCATACGGCTTACTGAGGAGACGAATTTATGTGGTATTTTGCCTGGATCCTCGGCATGCCGCTGGCCTGCTGTATGGCGATCCTCAACGCCATGTGGCTGGAGCTGCGCTCGGAAGACGAGCGCCGCCGCCAAGAAGGGCGGCGCTGAATCAAAAAGCCCCGGATCGAGGATCCGGGGCTTTTCGTTTTGAAGCGTCGTTCACTTAAGCAGCTTCGACTTTCACCGCGCGCAGTTTTTCCAGGATGTTCTGCGGCGAGGACACGCCGTAAGGGTCGCTCTCGCAGTTGTCGGAGAAACCTTCTTCTTCAAACCACTGCTCAACTGCACCATCGTTGATGATCGCGCCGTAGCGCCAGGAGCGCATGCCGAAGCCGAGATTGTCCTTGGCAACCAGCATGCCCATCTTGCGGGTGAATTCGCCGGAACCGTCCGGAATAACCTTGACGTTTTCCACGCCCTGGGCCTTCGCCCAAGCGTTCATCACGAAAGCGTCGTTGACGGAGATGCAGTAGATTTCGTCGACGCCTTCTGCCTTGAATTCTTCATAGAGCTTTTCGAAGTCAGGCAGCTGAAATGTGGAGCAGGTCGGCGTGAATGCGCCCGGCAGCGAAAACAGCACAACCTTTTTGCCCTTGAAATAGTCGTCGCTGGTTTTGTCTTCCCAGCGGAAAGGGTTCGGTCCCTCGACGGATTCGTCGCGAACACGGGTGCGGAAGGTTACGAAGGGCACTTTTTTGCCGAGCATTTTTTGGAACTCCTGAATCTCATCAATGTCGGAAAACGCCGGGTGTCCCACTCGTGAAGAGAGCTTTGCCTCGGGAGGAGAGGTAAAGCTGCAGGAACGTCGCGCACAGCATTTTACGGCTTTGGCGTAGCGTAATTGGTGCGCTGCGACAAGAGAGTTTCTTGCTTTGAGCACATTGGAATTTGCATCGATCCTTAAATGGAAAATGTTACCTAAGGATAGGTAAATTAAGACGTTTTAGAATTAGCCCGATTGGCGGTCAGCCCCAAGCCTCCGGAGTACCAAGATGTTGACTGGGACCACTTGCCGCAATGCGAAGCTGTCTGTGGGCAGTCCAATAGTGTCACCCTTTTTCCTGATCCACCGGATTGTAGGTGCTTCACTTGCATTGGGAAGGCAGGATCGGGGGTGTCAAAACACGTGAGAAACCCTGCGTCGGCCGTCGCGGCAGTTCAGTCATATTTCCCGTACAGACTGAACGGCATGGTGGAGACCCCCTTGGCAAATATGCCTGGAATCTGGCAAATCATTGTATAGATAGTCAAATCGGCTGACTAAGTTCGGCTCGATTTTGACGGTTTGGAACCGGCTGTCGCTCAGGTGCACAGGTTGCGGTTTGCAAGATACGGGCATCTGATGCGAAAGATATTTGTCACGGTCCGATGGCTGTGCATGGGGCTTGCCCTGGTCGTTTTCCTCGGCCAATTGGCAATGGTGCTGATGCGCTATCTGCTCGGTGTTGGCTTTCTGGAGATTCAGGACGCGGTCAACTACGCCTTTTCCGCACTAGTGGCTCTCTCCGTCGCCGTCTCGTTTGACGCAGACAAACATGTGCGCGTCGATGTTCTCCGCCAGGGGTGGAGCGAGCGCCTGAATCGGCGTATTGACCGCTTTGGAGACCTGCTGCTCGCACTGCCTGTTTTCGGCATTATGCTTTGGACCGCCTTTCCTCTGGTCCGCAGTTCCTGGGCCATTCTGGAAGGCTCTCCGGAAACCGGTGGGCTGCCGGGGCTGTTTGTGGTGAAAACCTGCCTGCTTCTCCTGCCGTGCCTGGTGATCCTTTTCAGCCTGCAGCAGCTCATTGGCGCGTTCAGGCGGGCCGTTTCATGAGCGTGGATATTATCTGGCTCATAGTGATGGCGCTGGCCGTTTTCGCCTGCATTCTTTCGGGAGTGCCGGTTCTGTTGGCGATTGCCGGAGCTCCGACACTCGTTGCCATACTGGCCGCAGGCTTCGGGCAGTTCGACCTTGTCTTTTTCCAGGCTGTGCCGCAGCGGGTTTTCGGCATTATGTCAAACCCGTTGCTTCTGGCTGTACCGCTCTTTGTGTTTATGGGGCTGTTGCTGGAAAAATCCCGGCAGGCTGAAAAGATGCTGAAGAGCCTGACTGAAGCACTCGGCGGCAATCAGTCTTCGCTCGCCCTGGCGGTGGTGCTCGTCAGTGCGCTCATCGCCGCCTCTACGGGCATAATTGGCGCGACCATCGTAATGCTCGGCACGATTACGCTGCCCGCACTTATGTCATCCGGTATCAACCGGCACATGAGCTGCGGTCTGATCTGCGCCAGCGGTACGCTCGGCCAGATCATACCGCCCTCGATCATCCTGATCCTGCTTGGGGATCAGGTCTCCAACGCCTATTTCGAAGCACAGCAGGAGGCCGGGAATTTTGCGCCGGATCCTGTGACCGTGGGAGATCTGTTTGCAGGGGCGCTCCTTCCGGGTCTGCTGCTGGTGGCACTTTACGCCGCCTATGTCCTGGTGCGGCTTCGCCGAACTCCCGCCAAGGATCGCACAGATGCGGAGCGGAAAGCCGTTCCGGTGCTTGAACTGGTCAGGAACATCGCTCCGACGCTTGGGCTTATCGTCGCCGTTTTGGGAAGCATCCTTGTGGGCGTTGCCACGCCGACGGAAGCGGCGTCCGTCGGCGCCGCAGGAGCCATCCTGATTGCGGCGGCGGGGCAGGGCGGGGCCGCCATGCGGACCGCTCTCGCCTGCGCGGTCCTTGCCATTCTGCTCTTGCTTTTGCGCAGGGCCGGCCTGTTCGGCCTGGAATTTTCAGGTGGCCGGGTCCTTTGGTCTGTATCGACGCTGACTTCCGTGGTTCTGACAGGGACCGCATTCCTGTTGCTGCTGGCCGCGGCGTTTTCGCTGTTTAAGAACGAGGTGCTTGTCCCCGCGCTTCGCGAAACCGTGACCATCACTGGCATGATTTTCGGCATTGTGATTGCGGCAAGCGTTCTGTCGCTGGTCTTTCGCGGTCTTGACGGCGATGAGCATGTGGCAGAGCTCTTGCTGTCTTTGCCGGGCGGCGCTTACGGCATGCTGGCGCTGACCTTGCTGGTGATCTTCCTGCTCGGTTTCATCCTTGAGTTCGTCGAGATCATCTTCATCGTTGTGCCGATTGTCGGACCGATCATTCTGCAGGCGGACATCAGTCCCGTTTGGTTTGCCGTTCTGATTGCCTTGACCCTGCAAACGTCGTTCTTGACGCCGCCCTTTGGG
>JBNLAU010000172.1:0-12196 GCA_050302295.1 Roseibium sp.
CAACGTCACGACCGAAAGCGACATTCCGGCGGACGGCATGGTGCTCGACGCGGGTCCGAACTCCGTCCAGGCGATCAAGGAAGCATTCGGCAAAGCCAGGACGCTGGTCTGGAACGGACCGCTCGGCGCATTCGAAATGACGCCCTTCGACATGGCGACCGTCGAAACGGCACAATACGCCGCCAAGCTGACCAAAGAGGGCAAGCTGAATTCGGTGGCCGGAGGTGGCGACACCGTCGCAGCGCTCAACCATGCGGGTGCCGCTGACGACTTCTCCTACGTCTCGACCGCCGGCGGCGCCTTCCTGGAATGGCTTGAAGGCAAGGAGCTGCCGGGCGTCAAAGCCCTGGAAGCTTGAATCAGGCAAACCACCGGAGGACGGGGATGCAGCGCTGTTTCGCCAACATTCTGACGGAGGAGGTCGCCGCGACGGCGGCCTTTTACGAGAACCTGCTCGGAATGAAACCGCAATTCACATCCGACTGGTTCATCAATCTGGTGGATCCTGAGGCGCCGGGGCTGGAACTCGGCATTCTCAAACAGACAAGCGAGATCATCCCGGTGAGGGCGCAGCGGGCTCCCGCCGGGGTGATTCTGACCTTTGTCGTTGACGACTGCGACGCGGTTTACGAACAGGCACTTGCGCAGAATGCCAATATTGTCGAGGCACCGCGTGAGATGCCATATGGCCAGCGGCGCATGATCCTGAGGGACCCGGCAGGCACTTTTGTCGATATCAGCTCTCCAGCCGCGTAACGGTTTCCAGCCGCCCAGGGCACGGAATTTAATTCGCTTTCCAAATTAAATTTGCCCGCTGTTATTCAGGCATGTCTTTGTAATTTAATTGATTTAACTGGCGGGTTCCCTCTTTCCACGGCGGAAAATCTTGCTAGAACCACCGAGAATTGACGCAGCGCATCACCGGTGACCTGATTTCGCACCATTATCGGAAGCGTTACTCTAAACCGGATCCTGGAGAGATATTTTTATGGCACGCATCACCCTTCGCCAGCTGCTGGATCACGCCGCCGAGAACGACTATGGCGTACCGGCATTCAACATCAACAATATGGAGCAGGCTCTGGCGATCATGGCCGCAGCCGACCTGACCGATTCTCCGGTGATCATCCAGGCTTCCCGCGGCGCGCGCGCCTATGCACATGACGTCATGCTGAAGCACATGATGGATGCGGTCGTCGAGATCTATCCGCACATTCCGGTCTGCGTTCACCTGGACCACGGCAACGCACCGCAAACCTGCATGACCGCCATCCAGTCCGGCTTCACGTCCGTCATGATGGACGGTTCACTGGAGGCCGACGGCAAGACGCCGGCAAGCTGGGGTTACAACGTCGGCGTCACCAAGACCGTGACGGACATGGCTCACCTCGGCGGCATCTCGGTTGAGGGCGAACTTGGCGTTCTCGGTTCCCTTGAAACCGGCATGGGCGACAAGGAAGACGGCCATGGCGCGGAAGGCAAGCTGAGCCACGATCAGCTGCTCACCGACCCGGAAGAGGCGGTTAAATTCGTCAAGGAAACGAAGGTCGACGCTCTGGCGATCGCAATGGGCACCAGCCACGGCGCCTACAAGTTCACGCGCAAGCCGGATGGCGAGATCCTGGCGATGAACGTGATCGAGGAAATCCACCGCCGCCTGCCGGACACCCACCTTGTCATGCACGGGTCGTCCTCCGTGCCGCAGGATCTTCAGGACATCATCAACCAGTATGGCGGGGAAATGCCGCAAACCTGGGGGGTTCCGGTGGAAGAAATCCAGCGCGGCATCAAGAACGGCGTGCGCAAGGTGAACATCGACACCGACAATCGCATGGCGATAACCGGTCAGATCCGCCGCGTCCTTCAGGAGAACCCGGCAGAATTCGACCCGCGCAAATACCTGAAGCCTGCCCGCGACGCCATGCAGAAACTCTGCGTCGAACGGCTCGAAGCCTTCAACACCGCAGGCCAGGCCTCGAAGATCAAGAAGATCGTGACGCTCGCCGACATGGCCGCGCGCTATCAGGACGGCAGCCTGGATCCGAAAATCGGCTGATTTGCCTCTTTTGGCGGCAACCTGCATTCACTTTATTGAAAGAGGGACCTTGCGTCCCTCTTTTGCCGTCTTTAGGGACAAGAACCCGAGATGTGATTGAACAGGACCGCACAAAGTGAACCGCCCCCGACTTTTTCTCGTGACGCCGCCGGAATTTGATCCATCCGATATGGCTGCCAAGCTCAAGCAGGCTTTTGCCGGAGGCGATATCGCCAGTGTCATGATCTATATGCCAGGTACCGGCACAAAGGAGCTGCAGGCGGCGTCGGAAATTCTCGTGCCCGTCATCCAGGAAGGCGGCGCCGCGGCAATCGTCTACCGGGACACGCAGGCCGCGGGCCGGAGCGGTGCCGACGGGGTGCATGTCGATACCTCCGTGGAGGATGTAAAACTGGCGGTCGAGAGCTTCCAGCCCGAGCGCATTGTCGGCACAGGCGGCACCAAGCTCAAACACGATGCCATGGAATGGGCGGAAACGGGCGTAGACTATATCCTGTTCGGCAAGCTGGATCTTGCCGAGAAGGAACACGCACACCAGAAAACGCTCAAAAGCGCCAACTGGTGGGCGGAACTGTTCGGAACTCCCTGTGTGGCTCTCGCCGGAAACACGCTCGAAACGCTCGGCGAAGTGGCGGCGACGGGAGCCGATTTTATTGCAGTGAAGGACGCGGTTTGGCAGTCTGGCGAAGAAATTTCCGAAGTGATAGCGAAAGCCAACGCGATTTTGGACGCCCACCCGTTTCCCGACGTTGACTAGACAACGCAAAGCCGGAGCTGAATGGATGCCATTGAGAAGGTCACCCCTTCACTGGACAAACCGGGCCGCGCTCATGCTCGCCGCCGGCCTGTTGGCAACCATGCCGCATTTTCCTGCCGCCGCGAATGAAGCTGACGGCAATGAAAAGACGGCGCAGGACGAGACGGCGGGCAGTGAGGCGGACAAGTCTCTTCCGGTTCTGAACGACGTGACGACTGCGAACAAGACCCTTTTGAGCGTCGTCGGTGCAGGCCCGCCAAGGCTGGAGGAGGGCGAAAAGGCAACGGCCGATATCGCCTACGGAGCTTTTCAGCGCGGCTGGTTCCTGACCGCACTCGGGCTTGCCACACCGCTGGCGGAACAGGGCGACAAGGCGGCCCAGGCATTGCTCGGCGTGTTGCACGAGGCTGGCCTCGGCATCAAGCAGGACAAGACGAAAGCCGCGGACTGGTACAGTCTGGCCGCAGCCAACGGCGATGCCGGCTCGGCCATGCAGCTTGCCCAGTTTTACCTGCTTGGCACCGGTGTCGAAACCGACAAGAAGAAGGCCGCCGATCTCTTTGAACAGGCGGCAGATGCCGGCAATGCGTCAGCGATGTACAATCTTGCGCTGCTTTATCAGGAGGGTGAGGGCCGCCCGCGGGATGAGGACAAAGCGCGAGAGCTTTTGGAACAAGCGGCCAAACTCAACGATCCGGAAGCGCAATACGCCCTTGGTCTTTCCTACATCGAAGCGCGAAGCGGTCTGAACGACCCGGGACTGGGCGCATTCTGGTTGGGCCGGGCAGCCAGGCGCGGCCACACATCAGCACAGGTCTATTACGGTATCTTGCGCTTTCAGGGCAAAGGCGTCGACCCGAACGAGTCGGAAGCTGCGGACTGGTTTGAGCGTGCCGCCACGGCGGGCAATCCGGTGGCCATGAACCGCCTTGCGCGGGTATACGCCTACGGCCGGGGCCGGGAACAGGACTATGCCGCCGCCGCGGGCTGGCACCTGATCGCCAGAACGCTGGGAGTGTCCGACCTGTCGCTTGACGGGATTGTCGAAAGTCTGGACGACGCCACGATGAAAGAAGCACGCAAGCTTGCCGAGCAGTATTCGGCAACACTGATGGCCCCTTCAGAGGACCCGGCTGCCGAAACACCGTAAACTGCCCCATAACGGGGTCAATAGTAACGGCAATTGCCTTTTTTCCTTGAAACGCGCCCGCTTTTGTGGTCGACAGGCGCGAGCTACTTTCGGCGCACCAGCGTCCGCTGGACTCTGCGCTGTTTCAGATCCAAACAAATTAAAAAGTCGGTCGTTCCATGAAAATCAACGGAAACGAAATCAAGCCCGGTAACGTGCTTCAGCATCAGGATACGCTTTGGGCGGTTGTCAAGGTTCAGCATGTCAAGCCGGGCAAGGGCGGCGCGTTCGCGCAGGTGGAAATGAAAAACCTGATCGACGGCCGCAAGCTGAACGAGCGTTTCCGCTCTGAAGACAAGGTCGAGCGCGTTCGTCTGGAGCAGAAGGACTTCCAGTATCTTTATACCCAGGACGACATGCTGATCTTCATGGACACGGAAACCTACGAGCAGCTGGAACTGCAGGCGGATTTCGTCGGCGACCGCGCCGCGTTCCTTCAGGACGGCATGATGGTGACCGTGGAGCTGCATGAAGAGCGCCCGATCGGCATCACGCTGCCGCAGCATGTGACCCTCGAGATCAGCGAAGCCGACGCGGTGGTCAAAGGTCAGACCCAGTCGTCTTCCTATAAGCCCGCGCTCATGGAAAACGGCGTACGTGTTATGGTGCCGCCCTTCATCACGGCCGGCGAAAAGATCATCGTCGACACCGGCACACTGGAATACGTCCGCCGCGCCGACTGATCCGCCGAGTAACGAACCCAATCCGGTGCGCCCGGCCAGGCCGGGCAGCCTCCAAAAACAAGTGACAATCTATGGCCCGCACAGCTCTCCTCAACGTCATGGTTCAGGCCGCGATCAAGGCCGGCCGATCCCTGGTCCGCGATTTCGGCGAAGTCGAAAACCTTCAGGTGTCCCGCAAGGGACCGGGTGACTTCGTTTCCGCTGCCGACCGGCGCGCCGAGGAGATCGTAAGCAACGAGCTGACTAGAGCTCGGCCCACTTTTGGCCTGGTCATGGAAGAAGGCGGCATTGTCGAAGGCACCGATGGCCAGCACCGCTGGCACATCGACCCTCTGGACGGCACCACCAATTTTCTGCACGGCATTCCGATCTTCGCCACGTCCATTGCGCTGGAGCGGGCGGGTGAGATCGTCGCCGGGGTCATCTACAACCCTGTCATGGATGAGCTTTATACTGCCGAACGCGGCCGGGGCGCCTTCCTGAATGACCGCCGCCTCCGGGTGGCCGGACGAACCGATCTGCATGAAATGGTCTTCGGCACCGGCCTGCCGTTCATCGGCCGGGGCGATCATGGCCGCACCCTGCGCGAACTCCGCCACATCATGCCGGAAGTTGCCGGCATCCGCCGCGCTGGCGCCGCCGCGCTGGACCTTGCCTGGACCGCTTCTGGCCGCCTGGACGGCTTCTGGGAGCGGGACCTGAATTCCTGGGACATCGCTGCGGGCATTTTGATGGTGCGTGAGGCAGGCGGCTTTGTCAGCGATCTCAATGGCAAGAACAAGATGCTGGAATCGGGCGATGTCGTAGTCGGCAACGAAGACGCGCATAAATTCCTGCTGCGGCTTTTGAAGAAGGCGGAAGCTCCGGCACAGGCCTGAACGGTCAGACGTCCATTTTCCGGCTTTTCGGTCCGATAGGCCTGCATCGCACTTCCCGAATCAGCGCGCATCGCACGGCGGCTTTCTCATGTCCTGGAGCCCGTTTGAACCGGCACAGGACGCAGAGACTGTGAGAAATGCGGGTTAATTAACCCTTCAATCCAGATTCACGGTTCCCAAGCCCTTTAAAATCACGCTATCAATCAGTTACCTTTGAAACAGGTAATTGATTGCGCAATATGGCCCGTGAATTTGATCCTTATAATCTGTCGAGCCCGAGGGCATATCTGACCTTCATGATCATCTTTCTGGTGATCGTTTCCTTTATCGCCTTCATCCTGTTTCCACAGATCTCAACCGCCTTCGTAAGCAATCCCGGGCTCAACGGCCTGATTGTGCTGGTCGGCCTCTTCGGTGTGCTGCTCCTGTTCGGCAGGGTGATCCGCCTGTTCCCGGAAATCTCCTGGGTTAACAGCTTCCGGTTGGGGGACCCGGCGCTCGACACCCGCGCGCCCGTCCTGCTTGCCCCGATGGCAACCCTGCTGGGCAACAAGGCCGGGGACATGGCGCTGACGCCATCCACTGCCCGTTCAATCCTGGATTCCATTGGCATGCGTCTTGAGGAATCCCGGGAGATGTCACGCTATCTCACCGGCCTCCTGGTGTTTCTCGGTCTGCTCGGAACCTTCTGGGGCCTGCTTCAGACCGTGAGTTCCGTCGGTGCCACCATCCAGTCGCTTGATGTGGGCTCGGGCGATGCCAATGTGATCTTCGAGGATCTGAAGGCCGGACTGGAGGCCCCGCTCTCGGGCATGGGCACCGCGTTTTCATCCTCCCTCTTCGGTCTGACCGGTTCGCTCGTGCTTGGCTTTCTGGACCTTCAGGCCGGCCAGGCCCAGAACCGTTTCTATAACGAGCTTGAAGACTGGCTTTCCACCGTCACCGACATCTATCCCGAAGACGGTATTTTCACCGCAACGGACTCCCCGGGCGCCGAGCAAATTAACGCCTCGATCTCCGCACTTCAGAAAAGCATCGAGGAAGGCGGCGGCAAAAACGCCAACCAGGCGATGGCCAATCTGGCAGAAGGCATTCAGGGCCTCGTCAAGCATGTGCGCTCCGAACAGCAGATGATGCGCGACTGGGCCGAGCAGCAGGGCGAACAGCAGAAGCGCATTGAGGGCTTGCTGTCCTCGATTGCCACCGCGTTCGATCGTGCGAAGGAGTAACTAGAGCATGGCTGGTGGACTGGCAGGACTGCGCGCACGCCG
Source organism: Roseibium sp. (assembly GCA_050302295.1). Taxonomy (GTDB): domain Bacteria; phylum Pseudomonadota; class Alphaproteobacteria; order Rhizobiales; family Stappiaceae; genus Roseibium. Next base: position 6,835 of record JBNLAU010000172.1, read on the forward strand.
CCGGGCTCAGTCGACAGACTATTGGCCCGGTTTCGTGGATGCCATGGCGACGCTTCTGCTCGTCATCATCTTCCTGCTGTCGATCTTCATGATCGCCCAGTTCTTCCTTTCCCAGCAGCTGTCAGGACGCGATACCGTCCTGAACAGGCTGAATGCGCAGATCAGCGAGCTGACCGAGCTGCTTGCGCTCGAGCGAGCCAATTCCGGAGAGTTGGAAGATACCATTGTCGGCCTGCAGGCGAGCCTTGCCAGTGCCGAAGCGGAGCAGAACCGCTTGGTCGGCCTGCTGGAAAGCAGTTCCGGCGAGGCGAATGCGGCCGGAGGGCGCGCGACACGCCTTGAAAACCTGCTCGACGACGAGCGCCAGATCAGTCAGGACGCCCTGGCCCAGGTTGAACTTCTGAATCAGCAGATCTCCGCTCTGCGCCGCCAGATCGCCGCCGCCAATGCGGCGCTGGAAGCTTCTGAAGCCAAGGAAGCGGCAAGCCAGACCAAAATCGCCAGCCTTGGACGCCGCCTCAACGCCGCGCTTGTTCAGCGGGTGCAGGAACTTTCCCGCTATCGCTCAGATTTCTTCGGCCGGCTGCGTGAAATCCTCTCTCAGCGCTCCGATATCTCGGTGGTCGGCGACCGCTTCGTCTTCCAGTCCGAAGTGCTGTTCGATTCCGGGCAGGAAGACATCAACCCGGACGGACGGCAGGAACTCGACAAGCTTGCCGAAGCCATCCAGGAACTCAGCGTCCAGATCCCCGATGAGATCAATTGGGTCCTGCGTGTCGACGGCCACACCGACGCTCGTCCACTTTCAGGTACCGGCCGCCTGCGCAATAACTGGGAACTCTCGGCCGCCCGCGCGATTTCCGTTGTCCGCTATCTCATCGAGAAGGGCGTCGATCCCAAACGTCTGGTCGCCGCCGGGTTCGGCGAGTTCCAGCCCCTTCAGGAGGGCGACACGCCGGAAGCGCTGGCGAAAAACCGCCGGATCGAGCTGAAGCTCACTGAACGGTGAGAACCGCATTGCCCTGCTTTCCAAAGCGGCGGGCTTTCGAATTTTCTGGGTCCATATTCCGGAATTTGAGGACCGAGCCCCTTTTGAGGCTTTGCTTGAAGCCACTGAAGGCTTGACATTTCATGCGCGCCCATGACCTTGCGTGGCATGCGGATCCTGAAAGGCCATTGGCAACTCATCCTGATCATCGCCGTATTGTTTTTCCTCTGGAACACGCCCTTCGTGGTTCCACTTAAGATCCTGATCGTCTTTCTGCATGAGCTGTCTCATGCCATTGCCGCGATCCTGACCGGCGGCACCGTTCATGACCTTTCCCTTTCGCCTCAGCAGGGCGGCCATGTGCTCTCCAGTGGCGGCAGCCGTTTTCTGACCCTTTCCGCCGGCTATCTCGGATCCCTGATGCTGGGCGCACTCTTGCTCGTGATCGCCCTGCGCACGGAGCTGGACCGCTATGCACTGGCGCTCTTCGGCCTCACCATGCTTCTGGTCACGCTGTTCTATGTCCGGGACTGGTTTCCGCTTGCCTTCTGTACGGCAACGGGTCTCGGCATGCTGGCCATCGCCCGCTATCTGAGCCGCCCCATCAACGACATGGTGCTCCGGGTCGTTGGGCTTTCGAGCATATTCTATGTTCCCTATGACATTTTCGAAGACACGATCCGCCGTTCCGGCCTGCGTTCGGACGCCTATATGCTGTCTGAAGATTTCGGCCTCCCGACCATGTTTTGGGGCGGTCTCTGGCTCCTGCTCAGCCTTGCCGTTATTTTCTTTTGCGCCAGATACGGCATCGGCGAGGACAGCAATCTCGGTTTCGGGAAATCCGGCACGAAGAAAAGCCCCGAGAGCGTTTAAGCTCCGTTGCGGCCCTGTGGATTGCTCCATCTGAACTGGTCCACCGTTATGTTTAGGAATCGGAGGACAGGAAATGGCGAACAGGCGGCACAAGCCCGAGGAAATCGACAAGAATTTACGGCAGGTTGAAGTGCTCGTGGGGCAAGGAATGGCGCGTGTTGATGCGATCCGCGAGGTGCGTATCACGGAGCAGACATACGACCGCTGGCGCAAGCAATATGGCCGTATGGGGACCGACCAACTGAAGGACATCAGATGATAACGACCTCTTCCATGATGGCCTCACCGAACTCCATTTCTGAAAGCTGACAGTCTTCAAACCGGCTCGCGGCAAATGAGGTCCATAGCGTCGTTTTGCACGCCCGCAGCGTGCAACGGTGAAAGTGGGTCCCCATGAAATGGATCTTGCTGAAATCGCAGCCGTCGAACAGGCAATCAACAAAGATCACTTTCCGCGTGAAAGTCGACTTGCTGAATTTAGTGCCTGCAAATCGGCAGTCTTCCAATCGGGCACGGATGAAATCCAGATTAAGCCTGGCATTGTCAAAGCTGCAGTCCCGGAAGTCTCCCAGGATGGTTCCCGAAAAAGAAACGTTATCGAATCGGGAAGCTTGAATAACAAAGCCGGACATCTGATCAGATTTGAAATGGGAAAGACTGAGGTCCAATCCGGTCGCATCGAAGTTCTGCAGCGGCCATTTCAAGGGCGCGCCGCGAAAATCGGCTAGTCCGTCCTCGATTTCGCCAAACGGGCTTTTGCCGAAAGCAGCAAAAAACCGATACATGAACGTCCTGCGGAAAAAGGCAGCCGGGCGGGTTCGCACACAGACTGGCCGGAACCGGGTCACGAAATCAAGACCCGCCGGAAGGGCACACGGCCGAGCGGTCGCTCTCCGGACCGGCGAGATATTCTATTCACGAAGGGAGGCGCAAATCATCATCGAAGGTTGGAGACGGCACTACAACACAAAACGGCCTCACAGGGCCTTGGGTTACAGGCCACCAGCACCCGAAACCATCATCCCAGTGGAAACAAGGCCTGTCGCGCACTAACAATCAAACCGGATCAGTCAGATCAGGCTCCCCAAAATTCGACCTGCAAATTCCGCTTGACGTGATACCAATTGGTATCGTAATAACATGATACCAAATGGTTTCATAAGGAGTATCTGAAATGACTTTGAAAACGATCCGGTTCGCCCTTGCGGCGCTCGTTCTCACTTCACCCGCATTCGCCGGGAGTGATGATATTATGGTCATTCCGACAGAAAAGCTTGACTACGAACTCACCCCGGAAGGTGTGGCGTTCGCAAAACTGCAAGGCGACCGTTTTGAAGGGGAATACATGGCGATGGTTCGCCTTCCGGCCGGCCTGGTCAGCCCGCCGCATGTCAAATCCGCAAATATGTACGGGATCATCGTTTCCGGCGCGATGACCCATCTGCCGGTCGGTGCAAACCCCTCCGAGGGGATCGTTCTGAAAACCGGCGCCTTTTATGAGGTGCCCAAAGGCGTTCCGCATGTCAGCCGCTGCGTTTCGGACGTCGAGTGCGTGACATTTCTCTATCAGGACGGAAAATTCGATTTTCTGCCGGTAAGCCAATGATGGCGGCAGGCGTTGAGACCCAAAAGCTCCAGGGCACGTTTCGCGCCCTCGGCGACCCGACCCGCAGAGACATCCTGTTGCTGTTGCGGGAACGGGACATGACGGTTCAGGAGCTATCGGACCGCTTTCCGATGACCCGGGCAGCCGTCAAGAAGCACCTCGATGTTCTAGAAGACGGCAACTTGATTTCATTTCACCCGTCCGGGCGCGAGCGCATTAACCGGCTTGAGCCGATGGCACTCAAGGAAGCCAATGACTGGTTCGATCACTTCAGTCAGTTCTGGGATGAACGTTTGCAGACTCTGAAATCACTGGCCGAGCAAGAAGAAGCCGACGCCAAACCCCACAATTCCGATGATGCGAAAGGGAAACAAACAGAATGACCGACACCGCTATCAAGAAATCGGTATTCATCAACGCGTCCAAGGACATAGTCTGGACGTACCTCGTAAACAAGGACAAGCTGGGACACTGGTATCATCCGGCGGAAAAGAACCTTGCCGACGGTGAAAGTTACGTACTGCTCGGTCGGGATGAAAACGGGCAACCCAAGAAACAGGTCTGGGGCGACGTCCTTGAATTTGTTATTGGGAAGAAACTGAAAACGACCTTCTGCATTGCCCCGTTCGGCGATCATTCGACCACCGTCACTTGGATCCTCGAAGAGGTTGCCGGAGGGACGATGCTCTACCTAACGCACGAGGGCATTCCGGAAGCTGCCGGCGATCATGCCTTTCACCTTGTCAGTGCGCTCGATAAGGGGTGGGATGGCCATCTTGGGCGCTTGCGGGACGCGAACGCCTGATAAAAACCTAAGCCCTGCTGTGCCGTTTCGCCGCTAAAACGCGGAACGGCACAGCCCCAATTGCGTCTGGTTGCGACCGGACAAACCGGATATCCTTCGCTTTAGTACATGGCGCGAATTACATTACTTATGAGTCAGGTCCTGGCATGGCTAGCTCTGACAATGGGAGCACCTTCTTCCGCGCGTTTGACGATGAACGCCTTCTGCGCATCCGAAAGCTTCGATGCCTTCATCAATTTCGCTCCTTCCCAGCCAGGAAAATCGTCGCGGAGAACTCTAACTCAAATTGAGGGAATTTAGCGGGAGCGCATCAGTGCAATTTGGGTTCTGAGCCAGTTTTGGAAACCGCCGCTTCCCACATCCAACCGACGGGTGCCTCACCAGCGCGCTGCAGCTTATTGCGGCCGGTCGGTGAGCAGGTATCTTGGTGACCGGTACAAGCGGCGGCGAGAGGCATCCATGATCAGTGTTGGTACGAAACTTCCTTCTCTCGGCCTTCGCGCCACCAGCGGAGAAGTGGTCGATTTATCCAGCCTTCAGGGGATTGCCGTGATCTACGCTTATCCGCGCACCAGCCCTCCCGATGAGCCGCCTCTGGAAGGGTGGGATCTGATTCCCGGTGCGCGTGGCTGTACGCCCCAATCCTGCGCCTTTCGCGATCACCATGCTGAATTGCTGGCCGCCGGTGCGAACCACGTCTTCGGAGTTTCGACACAAACGACCGAGTTTCAGACTGAAGTCGCGCAAAGGCTTCACCTGCCTTTCGCACTGCTTTCGGACGAGAAACTTGCCCTGGCGACCGCTCTGGACCTTCCAACTTTCGCGGCAGGCGGCCTGACCCTTCTGAAGCGGCTGACGTTCATTCTCCGTGCTGGATACGTCACGCATGTGATGTATCCGGTGACGGACCCCACCCAAAATGCCGAAGACGTTTTGCTTCTCCTGAGCGATCAGACAAAGTGATCGAAAATCCTATGGACCCGGCGAGATTCTCCGGTGCGTTGTGGGTGTGATTTCAATCCGCGTGGGATGTGATCGCTCTCGGCGTCAATCAACACATGCCGGCTGGTCACCAGGAAAAGGCTCTAAT
>JBNLAU010000173.1:0-4450 GCA_050302295.1 Roseibium sp.
CTCATGAAAAGTTATCCCTCGGCCTATGAAGCCTGCTCCATTGGTTCCGGCGGCACACGCTTCGATTTCCGAAAGCAACCGAAGGAATTCGCGAACCATTCATTGTTCGAGATGGACGGCAACGCCCTCTTCCGCATCAGCAGCCGTCATTTCGGAAAATTCGTATCCGAACTCCTGGAAAAAGCCGAATGGCACCTAGACGAGGTCGATGTGGTGGTTCCCCATCAGGCAAGTCCGTTCGCTCTCGCCCACATGGCCCGGCAAATCGGGATAGATGACAAACGGCTGATCGACATCTCGAGAGACTACGGCAATCAGATTGGCGCTTCGATACCGTTCGCACTTGATATCGCCCGCCGGGAGGGAAAGATCGGACAGGGGGCGAAAGTGCTCTTTCTGGGAACGTCCGCCGGCGTGTCCTTTGGCGGCATGGCTCTGGAGGTCTGAGTGATGGGTGACGTCCTGGTGACTGGCGCCACCGGATTTCTGGGCCGCCGGGTTGTGGAGAGACTGGCCGCGGAAGGTCATTCTGTACTCGCGCAGGGGCGAGACGCCGCGAAATGCGAGGCGTTGCGGAAGGCCGGCCATTCTGTTTTTCGGGGAGACTTGAGCCGGGATCTCAATCCTACTGCACATTCTCAATTCCGGAATCTGGAGGCGGTTGTCCATTGCGCGGCCCTTTCCGCTCCTTTCGGCCGGCTTGCCGATTTCCGCAAGTCCAATGTGACGGCAACACGCAATCTGGTTGCACTCGCCCGGCAATTGGGCGTACGGCGCTTCGTGCTCGTTTCCAGCCCCTCCATCTATTTCACCTGCACTGACCAGCTCAATGTTCAGGAAGACGATCCGCTGCCACCTCCTTTCAACGCCTACGCACGCACGAAACGCGAAGCGGAAGAGGCGGTTCTTGCCGCCCCGGACATCGGACCGGTTGTCCTGCGGCCACGCGGTCTTTACGGTGCCTGCGATACGGCACTCCTGCCACGATTGATCCGCGCAGCCCGCCGTCGCCCCCTCCCCCTGTTCCGCGACGGAGCAGCCAGGATCGATCTGACCCATGTAGACGATGCGGTCGCCGCGATTTGCTGCGCGCTTGGGGCATCGAATGATGCGGAAGGTCGGTGCTTCAACATCTCGGGCGGAGAGGTTCTGCCGGTAAAACAGATCGCCGACGAAGCCTGCGCCCGAGCAGGCATCACTGTGAAATGGAAACCGGCGCCGCTCAGACCGGCCCTCGTGGCTGCCGGCATCATGGAGCGGCTGTGTCTTGCTCTGCCCAGCGCGCCGGAACCTCCAATAACGCGCTACGGCGTGGGCCTGTTCGCCTACGCCCAAAGCCTCAACATCGCAAAAGCGCGGAACAAGCTCGGCTGGTCACCGGAAATCCCGTTCGCCCATGGCCTGGAGCGTACTTTCAACGCGAGGGAGAGCGTATGAAACCGGTCTTCGCCGACAGCGCAGGGATTAGCACCCGTGAGCACCTCGTCCTGAAAGGCGGCAGCTGGGGCAAAGTCACCCTTCAGGTTCGCTTCGGGCTGTTGCGCCACCCGGAGCACGGCCCGATCCTGATCGATACCGGGTATACGCCCCATGCTGTTTCAGCCCCCGGAAGAAGTCTTGCGCTTCGGATCTATGGGGCAATGCTTTCACCGCAGATCATTGCCGAGGAACAGCCCGAAGCGCTGCTTGAGTATTATGGCTTTGCGCCCGCCGACGTCGCCTTCGTCATTGTCACCCATTTCCATGCCGATCATGTGTCCGGGTTGTCACTTTTTCCCAACGCGCGCTTCATTGCCGATGATGCGGCTTGGTCCAGAACCCGCGTCCTCTCCGAATACAAATGCTTGCGCCACGGCGTTTTCAAGGAGCTGTTCCCGCCCGATTTCGAACATCGGCTGGAAGGAATTTCGGGCAAGCCCCGGGTCCAGCTCACAAGTCCGGAGGTAACCGGTGTCGATCTCCTCGGAGATGGCAGCCTGATCGGCATCGCGTTGCCGGGCCATGCGGACGGGCACTTCGGTGTGCTCTTCACCGAAACAGATCCCATGCTCCTTTATGCGGTCGACACAGAATGGATGCGCCGGGCTCTGATCGAAGACCGGTCTCCTGGGTTCCCCGCGAGCCTTGTGGCATATGACGGGTCTGCTGCCGGCGAAACCTCCTGCCATGTCCGTGCTCTGATTCAGCAAGGGGTGGAGGTGATGCTGTGTCATGACCCGGCCAAAACACCGTTTGATTTCCGTGCGGAAAAAGAGACCTCATGATCGCCGCTGGAGACGTTCTGACATCCTTTGTTCGGACCCTTTGGCTCTCACGCAAGGGCTTTGAGCGGACCGCCTTTGAACAGGCTCAAACGCGCTCGCTAAAACGTTGGCTCACTCGCGACTTGCCGGGTGTGCCCTTCTACGGGCGCCCTGCCCGTTCTCTTACCGATCTCCCGATTGTCGACAAGGCACAGCAGATGGCCGGGTTCGAACAGTTCAACCGGGCTGGCCTTTCGGCGGAAAGCATCAGGCAGGCCCTTCGCGGCGGGTCCTTCCAAACCGGCGGCCTCACAATCGGCGCAAGCACGGGAACAAGCGGAAATCGCGGCGTTTTCGTCATTTCGCAGGCGGAAAGCAACGCGTGGCTAGGTTCCATCCTTGCAAAGACCATCCCGGATCTCCTTTGGAGACGGCAACGCGTCGCAATCGTTCTGCCCCAGAATACCGGTTTATACGACAATGCCAGAAGGTCCCGCCGGCTCAAACTGCGCTTTTTCGACCTGACCCTGGGCCCGGAGCGCTGGCAAAAGCAACTGGAAGCCTTTGCCCCGACGGTGCTGGTAGCCCCTCCGAAGGTTCTGCGGCATCTGGCAGAGGAAAGGTCCGAAATAAGACCCGTCCGTTTGTTCTCCGCGGCCGAGACCCTGGACCCGGTGGACCGCGTTGCCATTGAAGGCTATTTCGGCCTCACTCTCGAACAGATCTACATGGCAACTGAAGGGCTGCTCGCAGTGACCTGCCGCCATGGCAATCTTCACTTGGCGGAAGATTCGGCCTTCTTCGAATTCGAACCGGTCGGAGACGGTCTGGTGTCGCCCCTCATCACGTGCTTTCGCCGCCGTGTGCAAATCATGGCCCGGTATCGTATGAACGATCTTCTGCGCCTTTCACATCAGCCCTGCCCATGCGGCTCACCATTACGGCACGTTGAGGAAGTCGTCGGGCGTCAGGACGATATCTTCCATCTCAAAACCAGCGGCGGTCAGGTGATGGTCACGCCCGACGTGTTGCGCAACGCGATCCTGAAGGCCGACAAGCGCATCGACGATTTTCGTGTAACCCAGACAGCGCCGGACCGGATCGAAGTCAGCTTGAAACCTGACCTCCCGGAAGACGCCGCATCCGCCGCCCTGCAATCCATTCAAGAACTGGTGGCAGACAGGCATGGCCACGCCGAGGTCGTCTTGGCCCGCAAGGAACTGGGCCTTGAGACGAGCCGCAAGCTGCGCCGGGTCGAATGCCGCATTCCGGCGCCGGGAGCTCCCTCATGACGGATTTGGTTGAAACGCGCGGCAGCGACGTTCGCCAGTCCCGCGTGGACAACGATCCGGCCCGGGTCGCAGCCTTCGTGCGGCTTTTTCAGCGGGCAGCCCCTTCGAAGCTCATCACCAATCTGGAAACACGCGTCGAAGAACTGGAGATCGGCGGAATTTCCTTTCCACTTACTGTGAACGACGCTAGCGCAAAACCGACCTGCTACATCTGCAGCCCAACAGCCGCCTATATCGATTATGCCCTGGAGGAAACGCGCAATTTCAGCCGGTTGCCCTGGCTGAAGAAAGGGCTGTGCGCGCTGATTGCCTCTCTGGCTCCACTCGTGCGCGCCAGCGGTCTCGATCATCAAGTGCAACTGAACAACTGGCTTTTTTCAACCAATCCGGTTCCGGATATCGACCGGCCAGCAGCCCGCATGATCAAAGAACGTCTGCAGCAAGCATATCCGGGCCATGCGATCATGATCCGCTCGCTCAACGAGATCGCGGACAAGGACAACCTCCAGGCCCTGAAGAACGAAGGGTTTCGGCTGCTCCCGGTCCGCCAGATCTATCTGGTGGCAGACCTTGAAAAGGCGGCACGCAGCAAAGACATGAAGGCCGACCGCAGCCGGCTGCGGCGCACGGGTTATCGCATTGCCGGCGACGCGGACTTCACCGAAGAGGACTATCCGCGCTGCGCCCGCCTCTATGACATGCTCTATCTTCGCAAATACACCAGGCTCAATCCGCAATATACGGCGGCCTATATCCGTGGCATGCATCAGGCTGGCCTCATGCGTCTGACCGGTTTGCGCAATGATACGGGCGAACTGGTCGCCGTGACAGGCGTCTTTGAAAACGGCCGTACCCTGACGCAGCCCATTGTCGGCTACGACACCAGCCTGCCCAAGGGTGAAGCCCTCTACCGCA
>JBNLAU010000174.1:0-6260 GCA_050302295.1 Roseibium sp.
CGGAGTCTATGCCGCCGCCGACGGCATTTTCTACATTCTGCTGAAGGGGGATGCGAAAAAGTCCTGGGTGGCGGGCTATCTGGAAGTCGTGCGCGAGATGATCGTGTTCGAGACCGACCGCTGGGCGAACGGCAGCTACACCGCCGAGGTTCGCAAGGAATGCCTGGATACGGTCGGTTATGTCGAGGGCAATCTGAAAGCCATCCTGAAAGCAAACCCGGCGGTGTCCGAACAGGTGCGCGGCATCGAAAAAGCGCTGGAGCGCTATCAGCAGATCTTTTACAGCCCTGCGCTCGTCTCAAGCGATTTCAAGGTGTACTGGCCTGCACTGCAGGAGGGCGACGCGAAGACCGGGCCGGTTCAGGCCCAGGGCTATCCCGGAACGCTCAAGAACTACTACACACTTCAGATGAGCGAGGCGGAAGTTGAACTGCAGGCTAAAAGCTGGGTGCAGCTCGACATGCCGGTGACGCTCGATCTCGCCCGCCGTATCGCGCCCAAGGTAGGTGTGGCCGAGGACAGTTCGCTGCAGACCGTCTGGGATGCCATGAGCCGGAAATACAGCATCGATTTCTCGGTCCAGATGATGCAGAAGGTGCTGAAGGCCTGTAACGATTTCGGTCAGCGCTACATCATCGGCTTCACCGCTGCGGACAAAGTGCTGTTCGATCCGACCCCGGACTATCTAGTCAATCTGGTGACGGGCGGCGAAGATTTCGCCGTCGATTACCTGACCGACCAGCCCTATTCGCAGCTTTACCTGACGGCGTCGAAAAACACCTCGCTGCTGACCATGATCAACATTCTGGTGCACGAGGCGTCCCACGGCTTCAACTTCGTCATGTCGGCCAGAAAGGCGCCTGAGCTTCTCAATCTCAACACCTCGCTGGAAGTGCCGATGACCGAGGGGCAAGCATTCTACCGGGAATACCAGTACTACGCGGCCGCCGCCGATCTTGTCGGCCAGACGGGCCTCAACGACGTCCAGCAGGCGTATCTGAACCTTTACGGCACAACGCCGGAAGACCAGGCAAGCGCCGTGCAGGCCGCCCAGTTGGAAACTTATATCTGGCGCGTCATTCGCTACATCCGCGCACTCTGCGACGTCGAGGTGAACGGCGGTAAGCGCACCTATACCGATTTCATCGCCTGGGCTTCCAAGGCAACGGGCCTCAGCGAGGAAACGCTCAGCGGTGAATGCTTCACCTTCCTTGCATCCCCCGGCTATGCGCCCTGTTACGCCCTCGGCGGCGCGGTCTATGGCTTCCTGCAGACAAAAGGCATCCCGAACGGCGTGTCTGAAGTCTCCTTCAACACCGAAGCCTCCTCCATGGGCTTTTCCTCCTGGCCCATCGACCAGACCAACATGGCCGGCTTTGCAGAAGGCCGCTCAGTCAACGCGCAAGCGGCAGAATAGGGAAAGACGAGGACAGCCTAGGGAAGCACACGCTCTCCCCGCTGTCATCCCGGTTTGCCGCCTCGGCGGCAAGACCGGGATCCAGTACGCCGTGTGGCCGGCGGTTGAGAACGGGCTGGAGAGACAAGCGTTTACTGGATCCCGGCCCTCTGCTGCGCTTCGGCCGGGATGACACCTGGAGAGCGGAGTTGTTCACGCCGGGTTTCGGATAAGGGGGCAGGTCCATGACGTTCGAGCCCCGTTCTGCTGTCATCCCGGTTTACCGCCTCGGCGGCAAGACCGGGATCCAGTACGCCGTGTGACCGGCGGTTGAGAACAGTCGGAGAAGCAAGCGTTTATCGGAGCCCGACGCTCCGCGGCACTCCGTCCGGGATGACAAAGAAGGGGCATGACCATGAGTGAGCAGACCAATCCCGAACCCGGACCCGTCACCAACCTGCCGGGCTACGGCAAGCCGGAGGAAGGTCAGCTTGCCGGGCATTTGACGGTCAACGAGTCCTGCGGCGACAATCTGTTTTTCTGGTTCTTCGAAAGCCGGAACGATCCGGCGAACGATCCGATCATCATGTGGCTGAACGGCGGGCCGGGGTCTTCCAGCTTCCTGGGACTTTTCTCCGAAAACGGACCTTACAAGATCAACGACGATCTGACCTTGCGCGACAACCCGTGGTCTTGGAACAGGCGCGTCAGCTATCTGATGATCGACCAGCCGGCGGGCACCGGGCTTTCCTTCGTTGAGCGCAAGGACGACAAGGCCTGCTGGGTCAAGAACGAACCCCAGGCCACCAGGCAGCTTTATGACGGCTTGCAGCTCTTTTTCGATCGCTGGCCGCAATATCGGCAGCGTGACTTCTATGTCTTCGGCGAGAGCTTCGCCGGGCGTTACATCCCGATGCTGGCAACGGCCATTCTGGACGGTAACGCCGCGGGCAATCAGCAGATAAACCTTGCCGGCATCGGCATCGGCGACGGCTGGGTCGATCCGATCATCCAGGAAGCCACCTATGGCGACTATGCCTATGCCCACGGGCTGATCGATCTGCCGCAGAAGACGCAAGCCGACAAGCTGTACAAGGCATGCGAAATCGCGATTGAGAAAAGCGAGCCGGTCACCTCGAAGGAAGCCGACAAGATCTGCAACAGGATTGAGGAATATATCGTCAAGGTGTCAGGCGGCGCCAATGTCTATGACGTCCGCATTACCGGCGATTACGAATTCCCGCTGATCGCCGACTACCTCAACCAGGAGAGCGTCCGCGACGCTCTCCATGTCAGTCCGCTGGTTGGTCCCTGGAAGGATTCCTCCACCATCATCGGAGACATTCTGGAACGCGGCGAACAGAATTCCTCCGCCCATCTCTTCCCGCGTCTTTTCGCCTCGATGCCGGTTCTGATCTACAACGGCATCTACGATATGGACTGCAACTTCATGGGCGCCGATGCCTGGCTGCAGGCGCTCGACTGGCCGGAAGGCGCCGCCTTCAAGGCAACCCCGCGCACGCCCTGGTTCATCGGCGATCAATGGGCCGGTCACAGCCGGGCGGCAGGTAATCTGACGCAGGTATTGGTCAACGGCGCCGGACATCTGGTGCCGATGGACCAGCCGGAATTTGCCTTCGAGATGCTGGAAACGTGGTTGTCCGGCAGGGCGTTTGAGGGCAAACGGGAAGAAAGGGAAGCGGCGGAGTAGGGGCCCTGATGCGCTGGCACGCGCGTTTACGGCGGCATGCGGGACGCCTTTCCGGAGCGAGACCAGCCGAAAAGAGACGTCAGTCCTGCGCCCTCGCACCTTTCCACGCTTCGAGAATGTAACAGGCGGCCATCAGATGAGTTCCTATTTTTATTGAGTTAACTCGATGGAGGCGCGCAACTGTATCAAAAGCGCTGTGCCGGGTTTCACGGGTTAGGACCTGTTAATACTTATCGACATTTTTACGATCCCTGTTGCTGGAGTTGTTTACTTTGCGGCATTTGAGCAGCTACGCTCAAGTGACTGGTTCCATTCGCTGTTTTCCTTGAAGGATTGTCTGATGAAAGCCCTTGCCGCCGCATGTCTCCTGTTCGCCGCCACCTTGCCTGCAAATGCCGAGGACCTGTTGCTCAATGAAACTGTGGAGTTTACCGGCCAGGTCTTTTTTCTCGACACGGGCGTTCCCGGCCTCATCATCGGTGCGATCCGGAACGGAGAAACCGCGGTCTTCGGGTTCGGTGAAACTTCAAAAGGCAGCGGCAAGCAGCCGGATAGAGAAACGCTGATTGGCGTTGGCTCGATAACGAAAACCCTCACGGGACTTTCGCTCGCGCATCTGGCGGCGGACGGTAAGGTGGCCTTGAGCGACCCGGCAGGCAAATGGAATGAGGAACTGGCAGGGCTTCCCGAGAGCGATGGACACAAGGTTCGTTTGATCGACCTTGCCACACATTCGGGCGGCTTGCCCCGGGAACCCATTCCGGGGCAGGGCGAAGATGGAAAAACCTTCCCGGCCAATGTGGAAGATCAGCCGCTGCTCTATACGCCAGGCACAGGCGTTCTTTATTCCAATGTCGGGTTCGATGTGCTGGGTCTTGCCCTGGAAGGCGCTGCGGGGAAACCGTATCAGGAGTTTCTGAAGGAACGCATCCTTGATCCCCTGGGGATGCACTCCACAGGATATGACAGGCCAACTTCAGGCAACGCCCTGACCGGCTATGACTGGAACGGCGATAAAATGGAGCCCCGCGTCCGCCCTTCAAAAAAATTCGGGGCCTCGTGGATCTTCACAACTGCCGACGACATGTTGCGGTATCTCGCCTGGAACCTCGACCGGTTCGGCGAAGACGGCATGGAAGCACGGTTGCTGAGCCATGCGGCCTGGCTGAAGCGGGACGGGCTGTCGCCCGTCTACGGTATGGATGAATCCGGGCACATGGATGCCATGGGGCTGGGATGGGTCGTGATGATGCCGGAAGGCGACCGGCCGTTGATCCTGCAAAAGGCCGGAGGATCTGACGGTGTTTTCAGCTATATCGCCTTCGCTCCGACCCGTGGTGTCGGCGTCTTCGTGGCCATCAACCAGTTCAACTTCTCTGCCGGTATGGAAATGGGCCAATTGGCCAACGACCTGATCGCAACCCTTGCCCCGCGCTGAAGGCGCGCGCGGAAAACACTGTCAGATGAGTCATGGTAAGCGCTGGTAGCTGTGAGGTGATTTCCTGATGCGCGAGTCGTCACCGGGATCGGTCGGCCTCTGAGCGTCAGATCTCGCAGCTACCCGAGAACGGCCTTCGCCAGACGCACTGCCGACGCGACGCCGTCGATCACGGGCACCTGGAACTTGGCCGTCAGGTCGCTGGCGAGGTCCGCCATGCCAGCGCATCCAAGAGCGATTGCGCCGGCACAGTCCTGCTGAAGCGCGGTTTCGATTTCCTTTTCGATCCTCTGGCGCGCATTGCTCTCGGGATCTTCCAGTTCCAGCACCGGCACATCCGAGGCGCGGACTTTTGCGCAGCGGGAGGCAAGGCCGATCTGGATCAGGTTTTGTTCCAGCACCGGCACCGAGACGGACAGGGTGGTGACCACGGAGAATTTCAGCGCTGCGGCTGAGGCAACGTGGTATGCGGCTTCGCCGATGCCAATTACCGGGACAGGCGATTTTGCTTTCAGCTCAAAGAGGCCGGTATCGTCGAAACAGGCGATGATGACGGCGCAGATGCTCGGATCGTCCTGAAGGGACTGATCGAAAAGGTCAAACAGGCCGGGCAGAGCGGCTTCGCCGTCCGCCGGACCCTGAATGGCTGCCGGTCCTTGCCTCGGATTGATGGCCGTTATCCGGCAGGAAGGACCGGCCGCGGCGCGAGCAGCCACCGCGATTTTTTCCGTCATCGACGCGGTCGTGTTCGGATTGATGACGAGGATGTGGGTCTGGCGCATGTTCTGTTAAACCATGCCCTTGCCGGCATCCGAGCCGAGCCGCGACCGGCGCCTGTTCACCACCACCACAATGGTCAGGAACAAGCCGATCACCAGAAACGAGAACAGCGTGGTCAGCGTGCCGAGGGCGAAGATCACCGGCGTCGTGACGTTGGTGGTCATGCCGTAGATTTCCAGCGGCAGCGTGTTGTAGCTGCCGGCCGTCAGCAGCGTGCGTGCGAACTCGTCATAGGACAGGGTGAAGCCAAAAAGGGCGACCCCGATCAGCATCGGCGCGATAATCGGCAGCACGACATAACGGATCGTCTGCCAGGCATTCGCACCCTGGTCGCGCGCGGCTTCCTCGTAGGATTTGTCGAAGCGGTTGAACACCGCGAACATGATGAGCAAGCCGAAGGGCAGGGTCCAGGTGAGCTGGGAGCCGAAGCCGGAGGTCGACCAGTGCACACTCAGGCCCGACTGCGAGAAGATCAGGCCGACACCGAGAGAGATCAGGATCGACGGGATCACCAGCGAGGTGATGATGAGATAAAAGATCACGCCGGAGCCGGGGAAGCGTTTGCGGAAGGCAAGGCCTCCCATGACGGAGACAACCACCGTCGTGACCATAACCATCAGGCCCAGGGTGAGAGAACGGGAGAAACTGCCCCAGATGTCACCGACCGCCTGCTGCTGAAAAAGCTCGTGAAACCAGTGCAGCGATACGCCGCGCATCGGAAATGTCAGCCCGCCTTGCGGCCCCTGAAAGCTGAGAACTGCGATGGTGATTGTCGGACCGTAGAGAAAGATCAGAAACAGCGCGAAAAAGGCCGCGAGGACATAGAAAGAGCGGGAGCGTTTGTCCATTTCTAGTGCCTTTCCTGCTGGCTGGTTTGAAACACGGCGTTGCTTCCTGCGCATCGACCTGCCCCAGACCTCTCCCTCCCAAGGGGG
>JBNLAU010000175.1:0-8257 GCA_050302295.1 Roseibium sp.
CGCTGCCGAATTCCGGAGACCCGAGGCCGGTCCAGAGCCATGTCTGGCCATTGAAGATGTCGGAACTGGCCCAAAGAGGCAGCGTCAGTACAATGGCGGCGGCGGCGGCGGACATCCACAGGGGCAAACGTGCAAAGGGCAGGGCGATCAGGCTGGCCGCCGCGATGCAGTGGAGGATGCCGAACCGTACAAAATTGTCGTTGAAGGTGAAATAAGTGGCCAGGGAAACGGCGGCTGCCGCCGCCACGATAACGCCCAGGCGGCGCCAGAAAGGGCGCCAGCGGATTGCGTCATGATGAGCAAGATCGAGACTGACGCCGGCCAGAAACAGAAAACTGCCGGCTATGAGCGCCGCGAAAATGCGCCAGTCCGTCCCTTGTGCGACCGGCCAGTCGACGAAGGCGAACCAGGAAAGATCCCACGAAAAATGATAGACCGCCATGGTGACAACGGCGAGGCCGCGGGCGAGATCGAGCACGGCCAGGCGCTTTGTGACCATTATTGAGCTTTCCGAAACAGTATCTTGTGAGCCCGCCGGATGCGGGCCGCGAATCTGTCCGATTCAATAATTAATTAGAGCTAACTGGTGAATGCGACAACCAACATGGTTATCAGGGCCGTTGCGGCCATCATGGCGCCTACATAGGGCCACGGTGACGGACGATTGACGGTAAACACATCGTGGCTTGCCCGGTCGTGCATCATTCCCACAACTCCTCCAGAGTATCCCGGGTTTGACTGAACCCAGTGAAGTCGTTCGATATCTTCAGGAGTGACCGGCTTTTGCGAGTTTATGCTCATCATGAATTCACAGCCGGTCCTTGCCCTGCCAAGTTTGGCAAGACTGCGGCAATCGGCGGGCTGCGGAAAGACAAGAAGTGATTTGCGAGCGCGTTTTCCCAAGGAAAACGTCAAGTTGTGGAGTAACCGGCAAAGTGAACGGACGCGTATTGACCTTGCTGAACCTGTTGAAAATCTTTGCGGATTAGGCCGGAACTACACTGTATTACAGGTCCAGCGCGTCCAGGCCGGCTTCCATGTGATCTGCCAGCAGCGGCATACCGAGCAGGTAGGTCGCGGTTGAACCGACCGCGCGCTCGCGCGCTTCCTGCACTGCCTGTTCGAAATCATCGGCATCAAAGTCCCCCCGGCCAAGCCAGGTGATCGCAACCAGTTCGGCGGCTTCGTCCACATTGAGGTCTTCGATCAGTTCGCGCAGCTCTTCGTCGGACAGGTCGTCGCTTTCCTCTTCCGCGAGGCCGTCGTGGCCGTGGCTTTCTTCCAGCGAGTCGGCGTCGAATTCCACATCGCCTTCATGACCGTCTTCGAAGGCGTCTTCCATAACAGACGCGGCAGCGCGCGCCTTTTGAGCCAACAGGCGGATCGTATCCGCGGAAATTGTGAGGTCGATGTCCATGGCTGCCTCCGACAAACCCATCTGTTCTTTATCCGTCCACTTTTCGTCTATGGCAATGGTCATCGTGCGAAATCCTGTTTTATTGCTCTCGAGACCTGCCTCCTGGTTATCCCCGGTGTTCAAGTCTCATAATCGGGCATCGAGCTAATTGCGCCGTCCGTCAGGCCCGCAGCCATGGCCAGCTTTGCGGTCAGTCGGGTGTGTTGCTTTTCTTGGCAGGTGAACGAATTGCTGTCCTTGACCCGGATCAACGCGCAAAGGGCAATGAGCTCCTATTTGTTGCGCTTGGTATTAACCGGGGGCGGACCGGCACTGGGGCCGGCACTCATGCGAATGAGCGTGGGGCCGGGCCTACGTTTTCATGACAGTTGAAGTGTTTCGCCCGGTCAGACCAGGTCGGGAAATGGCATTTGATTTCGCTACTCGCCAAAGGCGCGGCTAAAAAGGGTGCGATGTTTCAACAGGCGAATTGGCAGTGCCTTCATGCGAATCCCGATTGCTCGGATTGGCCATGGCGGCTGCCGCGATAAGGGCCGATGCGAGCACCATGCCGAGCAGGATCGCCTGCAGAAGGGGGCGGGCTTCGTGGAGGTCGCTTCTTGAAGAAGCGGATTTGTCTCTTTTTGAGCTC
Source organism: Roseibium sp. (assembly GCA_050302295.1). Classification (GTDB taxonomy): domain Bacteria; phylum Pseudomonadota; class Alphaproteobacteria; order Rhizobiales; family Stappiaceae; genus Roseibium. Next base: position 2,049 of record JBNLAU010000175.1, read on the forward strand.
TGAACGCGGGACATGGTCTGAACTCTCGGCAATCGGTTGTCGTGTTGGGTGTCAGTTGATCCGGGTTGAAGCGACGGCAAGTTCCCGAGAGAGCCGCTGGCCCAGAAGGCTGGTCAGAGTGGCCATCGCAAGAAAAGCCGCCAGCGGCAGCGCTACTCCCGGCTCGAGCGCCATCGTCATGAGCATCAGGAGACCGCTTGCGAGCAGGAACAGCGGTGCCTGCGGAAATCCTGCGGGTGTTGTCTTGCCAAGCGTTGATTTTATTGCGGTATCCGGCATCGGAGCCTCCATCACTTTGGATGGTTCCAATCTGGTTGGAAAATGCGCCGTCATGCAGACCTGAATTGGACTCTTGCAGTGTGTTTTCGTGACTATTTTGCGGCGAATGCGACTCATTCGCGGATTTGCCAGCAAGGCGCGGTCAGATGGGTCGTTATCAGAGTCGTCTGGTTGTCCAATTCGGGCTTCCCAGGCGGAGGTTCCGCATCATTGCTATCCGTCTTGTCATGCAGGAGATTCATTGACACCTGCATGTATCAGTTACCGCGAGCTTCCTGCATGAAGAATTGGTGCAGGATCCTGTCGGAAAGATATAGATAAAATTTTATTTAAATTGATAATGTCTGGGTAATTTATTGTAATTTCTATCAATCTTTTGTGATTTTATGACATGGTTTTAGTGTTTGTTTGTAATTGCGAAAGATACTGCTCCCCGAAAGAACTTGCAGAAACAGGTCGGGCGCGGAATGACAATGAACGCAGCGCAGAGTGTCGCGGCTGAAAAGCCACAAGATCCTGTGACATCCGGTGAACAATCAGACAAGAAAGCCGGAGAACATCCGGCCCTCACTCTGGCGGGCCTGCAATTCTTTATCGCCGATATCAGCAAGAAAACCATTCTCTGGCACGAGATCGGCTCGCAGAGTTTCAACAACGAAGTCAAGGATCTGCAGGAGGCGCCGTCCAACGAAGCGCTGCGCCATCTGTCGCCGGAAGACCGCAAGACCATCCTGCATCTGGTTCAAGGAGCAATCCGCGAGGGCCAGGCCGGGCCTTTCGATGTCGGCGGCGGACCGGATCACCGCATTCCGGGCATTCCGGTTGTTGCTTACCGGTACGAGTTACCCGACGGGCGTATCCTGGCAATCTGTTTCCCCTCGATCGGGGAGAATGACGACAATCCGGGCCGTGTGGCGCTTGGGCTTGCTCCGATCCTGCAGCATTTCGTGGCCTCGTCCACGCGGATCGTGCTGCTGGTCGACAATTTCGGCTATGTGCGCTTTGCCAGCGACGGCTTCCTGAAGAGTTTCCAGATCGAGGACGCCCGGCTCATTCTGGGTCGGAACATTTCCCATATTCAGAACCGCGTCGGGCGGACCATCGTATCCCTGTCTCTGGCGTCTCTGACACGCCGGGCGAGTGCGACGGGCCGGGGCAAATTCCTGCTGGCAAGCGGCGACAGCATCGAATTGAAATACGACGCCATGCATTTTCGCATCGGCGGGACGGTCGGCGGCGTCCTGTTTTCCGCTGGTCACATCGGTGGTGACGTCGATTTTGCCAGGGTCTTTGAGGTCTGCAGCGCGCCGATCCTGGTGGTCAACACCAAGTCGTGCATGATCATTGCCGCCAATAATGCGGCGGTGAAGACCTATCATCTGACACCGGATGCCCTTCAAAACCGGCCGATCACCGAAACATTGCTGGATACGGACGGCTTTTCCTCTCTGCTTGAGGCCGCAAAATCAGGGGCCGAAGTGCCGCCATCCGTTTCGGTCAACATTCTCAATGGCCAGACCAGGAAGAAGCGCTTCAAATGCAGTCTGATCGATGAGGATAAGAAAGAGCCGAAGCTGGTACTGGAAACGCGCAGCTAGAGCTCGTTCGCCAGCTTCCTTTGCCGGGCGGGAGCCGGGCTTCGGTGTTTCACTCAAAATCCGCTTTGTCAGCTCAATGGGGCGACTATTGGGTCTTGTCTTCCAGACCGCACGGCTCTAGGGTCCGCGCGCTGTTATTCCCGTTTCCCCTGGAGGACATTATGGGCTTTCTTGCTGACGCATTGGCGCGTGTACAACCTTCTGCGACCATCGCCGTCACCAACAAGGCGCGCGAGCTTAAAGCCGCAGGCCGTGACGTGATCGGCCTCGGTGCTGGCGAGCCGGATTTCGACACACCGGACAACATCAAAGCCGCCGCGATAAAGGCGATCAACGACGGCAAGACCAAATACACCGCTGTTGACGGCATTCCGGAGCTCAAGGCCGCGATTGTCGACAAGTTCAAGCGGGAAAACGGCCTCACTTACGAAACCAGCCAGATCACAGTGGGTACCGGCGGCAAGCAGGTGCTTTACAATGCGCTTGTCGCGACGCTGAACCCGGGCGATGAAGTGATCATCCCGACGCCGTACTGGGTGAGCTATCCGGATATGGTGCTGCTGGCAGGCGGCGAGCCGGTGATTGTGGAAGCGGACAAGTCGACCTTCAAGATCACGCCGGAAGCGCTGAATGCCGCGATAACCTCGCGCACCAAATGGCTGATCTTCAACTCGCCCTCCAACCCGTCCGGCGCCGCCTATACGGCAGAAGAACTGAAAGCGCTGACCGATGTTCTGATGAAGCATCCTCACGTCTGGGTGCTGACCGACGACATGTACGAGCACCTGGTCTATGACGACTTCAAGTTCACCACCCCGGCCCAGGTCGAGCCGGCGCTTTATGAGCGCACGCTGACGGTCAACGGTGTTTCCAAAGCCTATGCAATGACCGGCTGGCGCATCGGCTACGCCGGCGGACCGGCAGACCTGATCAAGGCAATGGCCAAGGTTCAGTCCCAGTCGACTTCCAACCCCTGCTCCATCGCACAGTGGGCAGCGGTCGAGGCGCTGAGCGGAACGCAGGACTTCATTCCGAAGAACAACGATGTCTTCAAGGCGCGCCGGGATCTTGTGGTGTCCATGCTCAACCAGGCAAAAGGCATCACCTGCCCGGTTCCGGAAGGGGCGTTTTATGTGTTCCCATCCTGTGCCGGCACCATCGGCAAGACGGCGCCGTCCGGCAAGGTGATCGAGAGCGATGCGGATTTCGTCACCGAACTGCTGGAATCTGAAGGGGTTGCCGTGGTTCACGGATCGGCATTCGGCCTTGGTCCGAACTTTCGGATTTCCTATGCGACTTCCACGGAAGCCCTTGAGGAAGCCTGTACCCGCATCCAGCGGTTCTGCGGCAATCTCAAGTAAGTCATTGGCATAGAACGGATTTTGAAGGGCGGCTCCGGCCGCCCTTTTGTTGTGGCTGGTGTAAGCGTATGAGAAATTCAGTGCTGTGCCGGCGGCGCCCATCCGGTGCTGGTGTTCGCAAGCTCGTGCTTGAGCCGATCGATCGCTTGTTCTCAGTCCTTTTCCTGACAGGCTTCGTTGGCACCTGCGCATGGCGCGGAGGCGGTGCCGGGCTGTGTGTTGGCCCGGTTGATCTGTTGCGTGCGGTTCAGCCGTCTGATGGCCTCGATCTGCTGGCGGTTCGAAAATCCGGATTGCTGGAGGCCCAGGTTCCTTTCGAGCTGCTGCTGCGCCGACGGCAGCCTGGAAGCTCCCGGTTGCGGCAGGCCGTGCAATTGGGTGTTCTGAGCCGCGGCCGGTTCGGCGAGGACCGCTGAGAGGGCAAGGGCGACCAGATATCTGATGGTCATAGCCTGCTGCCTTTCATGAAACGCAGGATGTTCGTGCTTCCAGATAAATAGGTTGCAGGCCGTAATCCGTCAGGGGCAGAGCGCAAAAGTGATTTTGGTTGATCGGTTCCGCGCGGCTTTGGGCGCGAAACACATGTCGAAAAGCCTTTCCGGAAGAGCAAAAAATGTTGCACTGCGACGTAAGTTTCCCTTGCGTTCAATCCGGTTTCAGCGTGACCATGGGCGACCGCCCTGGTCGATGTGCCAGCCAGTTTTGGGCCTGGTGCCAATAGAGCGCCGGCTTTTCGGGCCATCGATCCCATCCGGGCGAAACGCGGCAGGCCCGCGTTCTTGATCGCCGGCCGCGCCGCGTTGTTTCAGGGGGGATACCCTCGAACACGGGAGGCTCATAATGGCAATCGGTACAAACGGAAAAGGATCAGCTGCCGGCGACGCGCCGCGCTGCATCGCCTTGGTTGGTCCGTTCGGCAGCGGCAAGACCAGCCTGTTGGAATCGCTGCTTGCACGAACGGACAAGGTTGACCGGCAGGGAACGGTGGCCGACGGCAATACGGTGGGTGATGCTTCGCCCGAAGCCCGGGCGCACGGCATGAGCGTTGAGCTCAACATTGCCGATGCGGATTTTCTTGGAGACCGGTTTGTTTTTGTCGATTGTCCAGGCTCTGTCGAATTCCTGAGCGAGATGGACGGGGCGCTGAGCGGTGTAGATCTGGCTGTGGTTGTGGCGGAGGACGATGAGCGCAAGGTTCCAGCTTTGCAGCTTATCCTGAAAGCCCTTGAAGCCCGCGCCATTCCGCGGGTTTTGTTTTTGAACAAGATCGACAAGAGCAACCGCCGGGTGCGCGATGTTTTGAGTGTTCTGCAGCCGGCGTCGGCCGTGCCGCTGGTCCTGAGGCAGATCCCCATATGGGAAGACGGGCAGGCGACGGGGTTCATCGACCTCGCGCTGGAACGGGCGCATGTCTATCACGAAAGGGAAGAAAGCACGCAGATTGACATGTCCGACGAGGATCTGGCGCGGGAGCACGAGGCCCGCTTTTCCATGCTGGAACATCTGGCCGACCACGATGACGACCTGATGGAAGCCCTGCTGGAAGACATCGCTCCGGATCGGGACAAGGTGTTTGCCGATCTCGTCAATGAAATGCAGGACGGCCTCATCTGTCCGGTCTTTTTCGGCTCGGCGGAGCATGGCAACGGCGTCAGCCGGCTGCTGAAGGCGCTGCGCCATGAAGTGCCGGGCGTGGAGCGGCTGAGAGGGCGGCTTCTGGACAATCCGAACCGCGCCGCCTTGCAGGTCATCAAGACGCTGCACACCCAGCATGGCGGCAAGCTGTCGATAGCCCGGGTGCTGGACGGTCAGGTTTCAGATGGTGACAGCCTGTTTTTGAACGGCAAGGACGAAGTCAAGGTGTCGGGCCTATTCAACGTGTTCGGGCAGGCCGCCAACAAGATCGCAACAGCCGGCAAGGGAAGCATTGCGGCGCTTGGCCGCCTGGACGATGTCGGGACCGGCGATCTGCTTACCTTCGAGTCCGGAGACCTGGCCAGCCTTTATGCCTTCGAAACACGTAGCCCCGTTCTGGCGACCGCCATTGCCGCCGCACAGCGCAAGGACGAGGTCAGGCTCTCCGCCGCGCTGGCAAAACTGGCGGAAGAGGATCCCTCGCTTACCATCAGTCAGAACCAGGTCACGGCGGAAACGCTGCTGGCCGGTCAGGGCGAAATGCATCTGCGTGTGGCCCAGGAGCGGCTTGCCGGGAAATACGGCCTGGATATTGCCGCGCATTCGCCCCACGTGCCCTATTCCGAAACCATCCGGAATGGCACCAAAGTGCGGGGGCGTCACAAGAAACAATCCGGCGGTCATGGTCAGTTTGGCGATGTTGTGCTGGAGATTGCTCCCTTGCCGCGCGGGGAAGGCATCCAGTTCAGCGACACGATCACCGGCGGTGTGGTGCCCAAACAGTATATTCCTTCCGTCAGGGACGGCGTGATGGAAGCATTGGGGCAGGGGCCGCTCGGGTTCCCTGTGGTCGACATGTCTGTCTGCCTGACGGACGGGTCTTATCATTCGGTCGACAGCTCAGATCAGGCTTTCAAGATGGCGGGTGTCCTTGCGATCCGTGAGGGGCTGAAGGACTGCAAATCGGTTCTGCTGGAGCCCATCCACAAGGTGGTGATTGCCTGCCCGAACGATGCCACCGCCAAGGTCAATGCCATCGTGTCGGCGCGGCGCGGACAGCTGCTCGGTTTCGACGCAAGGCCAGACTGGCCAGGCTGGGACGAAGTACACGCCCTGATGCCGGAAGCGGAAATCGGCGATCTGATCATCGAGCTGCGCTCGGCAACAGCCGGGGTTGCCAGCTACACCGCCCAGTTCGATCACATGGCCGAACTGTCGGGCAAGGCCGCGGATCAGGCGCTGCAGCGATCGGGCAGGCAGGCTGCCTGAGCTCAAACGGATTTTCAGCTGGATAGTTGCGGAGGGGCCAACGGCCCCTCCGTGTCATTGAAAGGGG